>SCTA01000005.1 GCA_004322275.1 bacterium | reverse complement strand
GGCGATGGTGTTTACCCCGTCTATCATCTGCCGGGTAATCTCCCGAAGAGAAGAGACCATCGCCGCGAGGGCGTTGCCCATCACGTCCTTCTCCGACTGCGGAGTTATCTTTACGGATAAATCACCCGCCGCGATGCGCTTCGCGGATTCGGACATCTCGCTGAGGCTGTCAACCATCGCCGAGAGGGCGTTGCCCATCACGTCCTTCTCTGAAAGGGGGACGACTTTGACGGAAAGGTCGCCGGCGGAGATCTGTTTCGCGGTTTGGGCCATGCTTTTGAACCGTCGCAGCATCTTGTCCATCGACCGGAGCAGCTTGCCGGTCTCGTCTTCCGAGACGGCTCCTATTTCGGCTTCAACATCGCCGACTGCCAGCTTGTCCGCCACCTCGACGGCCCTGCCGAGTGGTTTTACGATGCTTCGGGTGATTCCAAGCGCGGTCGCCGCCGCTAGGACCGTCGCCCCCAGAAGAAACAAAAGGGTAAACCGCACGGATCTGTTTTTCGCCGCGTTCGCCTCCTCGGAAAGGAACGCAGCCTTGCCCATGGCGAATTCAATGACGTGTTCCATATCGCCTTCGGTTTTTGCGATGACTCCCGCCACCGCTTCCTCGTGCCGGGCCGCGGCCAGCTCTCTTTTGCCGGTTCTGAAAAGTTCGATGGCGTTTTCGCGGCCTGTTTTCCACGCCTCGAGTTCCTGGATTATGTCTCTGACTAGCTGTTTATCGCCCAGAAACCTCTCCTCGACCAGCCTTAGCTTCTCGAGCGCAGCCCTGTCATCTTCTCTTATGGCCGCGAAGATTTTTTCTCTTTTCTGCTCTGTATCGGCCAGGAGGGCTTCATCCATGTCGTGGTGCATCTTTGCGATACGTGTTTGCGCGTCCCGAAGGGAGTTGATTACCGTGAAAGGGTGTTCGTAAAAGGTCTGGTGAAGTTCCTGTACCGTTTCGATCTGCCGGATCGCCATAATTCCAGCGGCGAAGAGGAAAAGAACCACCAGCCCGAAGCCCAGCAGCAGCCTTGTCCCGATACTAATTTTTTGCAGCATGAGAAACCCTCCTCCTTTTGCAGGAGCCGTTTCAAACCTCCTCGTGAACCACGATTCTCGGGTCCGAGAGGATCTTCTCGCCGTCAAGCACCACCAGCCGCTCGCTCGTCACGCCCTTGAGGTAATCGGCGCGGATATCGGTCAGGGTAGGGAGCGAAGGCTGCAGACCGGCGAGGGGAATCAGCCTCACGCCGACCACGGCGTCCGCCAGGATTCCGAACTCCATGACGGAATCGTGAAGGATTATCGCCTTGTTGAGGTCCGAGAGCCCCTTTTCCGGCATGTCGAAGAATTTTCTTATGTCGAGCACCGAAAGAATCTTCCCCCGCACGTTCATGATTCCCATGACGAAGGGAGGCGCGCAGGGGAGCGGCGTCATATCTTTCAAAGGGTAGATCTCGCCGGTGAACGCCGACTCTATGCCGTACCGCTCGCCGGAGAGGAGAAACTCGACGATTTCAATGCTCCCGGCGGCGGTCTCGTCCCTTGGGGTTTCCCTCGCGAGCGCAAGCGCTCTTGATCTGAGTATCTCCCGCTCCCTTGCGCCGGACGCAGGGGCCTCTTCGTTTTCTTTCATTGTGAAAGCCTCTTTTGCTCAGCGCCTTTTTGTCTATCGCCAGCGCTCCCGGCGGCGGTCGCCTCGATAATCTCCGCAAGCCTCCCCGCCGGTATGCCCTCGGATTCCGGGAGTATTTCGTCAAGGCGGTATTTGCGGAGGAGCCGGAGAGCGTTGCCGAAATGGCGTCGCGCTTCTTTCGCCTTCCCCAGCCGCAGGGCGAGGTTGCCAAGGGAAAAGTGGGCCAGAACGAACTCCTGATCGAGATACAGAGCCCGCCCCAGCTCGGCCCCGGCTTCTTCGGCCGCTCCCGTCTCCTGCAAAATTACGGCTCTCAGGTAGTGGAGGCCTGCGCTCATCTTGTCGGCGGCGATGGCTTTACCCGACAGCTTGAGCGCCTCGGAAAGCTTTCCCTCGTTGGCGAGGATGCGGCTAAGGAGGGCAAGCGCCGGGGCGTCGCCGCCGTTTTTGGAAAGGTGAAGGGAAAGGACTTCAGCTGCTTTCCCGTACAGACCCTGCTCGTAGAGGGACAGGGCGGTCTCGCAGGGGGAGGGGGGAGGCGGTGGAACGGCCGCCGGAGGATGCGGCTTTTTTCCCTTCGGCGGAGGCGCCGGAGCGGCGCGGGGTGCGGGTGGCCATCGGTCCGGAAGAGGTGTGACCGGCGCCGGGGTCTTCGGCTCCCGTTTTTGGGGTACGCACCCCGTCTTCCGGTAAAGTATCGCGCCGGGGAAATTTACGGCCGCGAAACGGTCTGAGAGCGTCCCGGAACCTTCGCAGGGGCTGACCACGAGCCACCCTCCGTCAACCAGACAGAGCCGGAGGCGGTCGACGACCCGCTTCGCCAGTTCCGGCTCGAAGTACATGAGGACGTTGCGGCAAAGAATTACGTCCATCGCATTGGTATCGCCTGCAAGGGAAGGGTAGATATCTTCCGCCAGATTCAGCCAGGCGAAGTTCACCATCTTTTTAATGTGGGGCGAAAGTTCGTAGAGGCCGTTCCCGGTCCTGCTGAAGTAGTGTTCACGAAACCCCTTGGGGGGACTGCGGAAAGACCATTCCGTGTAGACGCCTTCTCCCGCCTTTTTCAGCGCCCGCCGGTTGATGTCGGTGGCGAGAATCGAGACTTCCCAGCCCTTGAGGGCCTCCCTCATCCTGTGGAGCATGATGGCGACGGAATAGGGCTCCTCGCCGGTGGCGCACCCCGCGCTCCATATGCGAAGGCGCTGCTCGCCCCCCCGCCTGTTTCTCAGAATCTCCGGAATGATCTCCTGCTCCAGAATCTCGAAACAGCGCATCTCCCGGAGAAAGTAGGTCTCCCCCACGGTGAGGTGGCTGGCCACCGTTTCGGTGGTCTCTCTGGAGGGAGGGGCGGAGATGAACCACTTCGCGAACTCGCCGGGTCCCCCGAAGCCGAGTTCCCTGGCGGCGCAGGCAAGCCCCTGTTCGAGAGCGGGCCATTTGGACCTTGGAAAATG
Organism: bacterium; assembly: GCA_004322275.1. Lineage (NCBI taxonomy): Bacteria > bacterium. The sequence goes on along the minus strand of SCTA01000005.1, from coordinate 198,268 downwards.
AAGCCCCATACAACCGGCCACCTGCCTGCCGACCTCTTCAAGCACTTCGCCCGGAATAGTCTGATTCATAGCTCCACCTGCCCCACCGCCTCATCGAGCGCCTGATGTTCGGCCAAAGAAAGGAGCTTCGCAGGATCGTGGATGAGGATCATCCCGTCGGGGAGTTTCGCCACCCCGGTCAGAAAGGGCAGGCCCGGGAGGATATCGGCAGCCTCGGTAAGCTCGCGGCCCTCGCATTCGCGGACCTCTTCGGCGGCATCGGCCATGAGGGCGAAATATTTGGAGGAAAAACGGGTGATGATGAGCTGGTCGCCCAGCCGGACGGGACGGGGAGCCAGGCCGAAGCGCTTTCGCAGGTCGATCACCGGCATAATCTCCCCCTGAACGTTGATTACACCGCGGACAAACTCCGGCTCTCCCGGCAGGGGAGTAATCTCCACCATCCGTACGACCCTCCGGACCGGCGTGAGAGGAATGCCGTATCGCTGCGCATCGATGGAAAATACTAAAATCCGCGTCGCTGGAATCATCGGCAAAATCCCCTTGAGGAGCGTTCCTTGCCCCGGCGACGCCGGGCTTTAGGGAAGCGCCCTGTGGATTACCGCTTGAAAATTCTCTCGTCAGTCCTTGAGGGAAGGGACAAAGGGAAAACTGGCCGGATTCCTCCGCAGGCAAACAAGCCTCGCGGCGCATGGCCCAGCCGCGAATACCCCCTTCCCCCGTGACGGCGCACATCGGGCGAAACTGCCACTAAATGCGCAATCACTTGAAGTAAAGCCCGTTTTTTCGTCTTGTCAAACGGCAGGAACATTTTTCGGCATGTGGGAAAGGGAAAACCGGCGAGAAAGGGAGCTTGTATCTTTTGTGCAGGCAAAGAGGCGGTGCGGCTTGTTGAGTATTAACCGGAGCAGTCAGGCGGGCAAAACAAAAGGGGTTACGGCGATGAACCGCAACCCCTTTTTTATTTGATTGGTCGGGACGAGAGGATTTGAACCTCCGGCCCCCTGAACCCCATTCAGTTTTTTTAGCTTTCATTCAGTTTCCCTTAGATTCACAAAAGCCTTGATAGAAGCGCATTACAGGGGTATTGTATCTCCACACCGCTTAACTCTCCCTACCGCAGTTTCACTCGTTTCTGGTAGGGAGCTGGTAGGGAGAATTACAAATGCCCAAAAATGACAGGCCGAAAAGGGAGCGCACTTCTCACCCCGGCGTTTATGCTACACCTCACCCTACACGCAAGAACGGTATCAAGCCGGATTTGTACTTTGAGATCACCTACCGGCTGGACGGAAAGAAGAAGTGGGAGGGCCTTGGATGGGCAACCAAGGATAATATGACGGAGGGAAAAGCCGCCATAGCTTTAGCCAAGCTTAAGGAAAGCCACAAAACCGGCGAGGGCGAGAGGACGCTTAAAGAGAAGAGGGAGAAGGAGAGCGCCAAGGCGAAATCGAAAAAGGCTCTTGAGCTTGAAGAGGCGCGGAAGGCTATAACCTTTTCATCGTTTTGGGATTCGCACTACTGGCCTTTGCAGAGCCACAAGGTCAAGGGCTCAAAAGAGGCGGAAACCGGCCTCTATAACCACTGGATAAAGCCTGTCATTGGCGGGAAGCGTTTTGCCGACATAGGCGAGATAGACCTGCAAAAAATCAAGTCCGCCATGCACAAGGGTGGTAGGGCTCCCGCCTCAATTAAATACGCCTTTTCGGTAGTCTCCCAAGTCTGGACGCTTGCAACCGGTAGCGGATACGTCACAGCCCCATGCCCCACCAAATCCAAGAACGTAAGGCCGCCGAAGTTTGACAACAAGCGTATGCGCCACCTTACCCCCGATGAAGCAAATCTCCTTCTGGAAGGGCTGAAAAACCGCTCCCCGCAGTCTCACGATATGGCACTGTTGTCTCTTTACGCAGGTATGCGCTTTGGCGAGATTGCCTCACTGACTTGGCATGACGTTGATTTTGAGCGCGGGATAATCACCATACGCAACCCAAAGAATAAGAAAAACCGCGCTGCCTACCTGAACAGCCACATCCGCGAAGTATTGGAGCCAAGGGCCGCACAAAGCGGCAAAGGGCTGGTATTCAAGGATGAGAACGGCGAGAGAGTGGGGCGAATATCAAACGTCTACCGGCGGGTAGCGGATGAGCTTTTCAATCAGGGCGTAACGGATCACCTGCAAAGGGTTGGTTTCCACACCTTGCGCCACACCTTCGCTTCATGGCTGGTGGAGGACGGACAAAACCTCTACGCGGTAAAAGAGTTGATGGGCCATTCAGACTTCAAAATGACGCAGAGGTACAGCCACCTTGCCCCGGATGGTTTAAGGGAGGTTGCGAGAAGCCTTGAAGGGAAGCTGGAAGCAAAGCCGGTGAAGCTCCAAGTGGTCAACAATGCAGATTAAAAGAGGTATCCATGAATAAAGACCTAGTCACCAGACTTCATAAAAACTTCGAGGAATCGGCCAATAACAGGGAGGGTGTAGAATTCTGGCTTGCACGCGAGTTGATGGAGCTTTTGGGGTATACGGATTGGCGCAACTTTTTAAGCGTCGTGGACAAGGCGAAGGAAGCCTGTAAGGGCGCGAAACAAAAGGAGTCTGATCATTTCGTTGACGCCAACAAAATGATACCGCTTCCCAAAGGAGCGGCACGAGAAATTCAGGACATAATGCTTACCCGCTACGCCTGTTATCTCGTGGCCCAAAACGGCGACCCGCGCAAAGAGCAAATCGCCTTCGCGCAAAGCTACTTCGCCATTCAGACGCGCAAGCAAGAGCTTATCGAGGAGCGCATATTGCTTCAAGAACGGCTTGGAGCAAGGCAAAAGCTGACGGAATCGGAAACGGAGCTTTCGCGCAATATCTATGAGCGCGGCGTTGACGAGGGCGGCTTTGCGAGGATTCGCAGCAAGGGCGATTCCGCTTTGTTTGGCGGCAAATCTACCCAGACCATGAAAAGCAAGATGGGCGTTCCGGCGACTCGTCCGCTCGCCGATTTTTTGCCGACCGTGACAATTACCGCCAAGAATCTTGCAACCGAGATAACGAATTTCAACGTAGCCAAAGACGACCTGAAAGGCGAACGGGCGATCACGGGCGAACATGTTCAGAACAATCAGGACGTGCGGGATTTGCTCGTAAGGCGAGGCATAAAGCCCGAAGAATTGCCCGCCGAAGAGGATTTGAAGAAGCTGGAAAGACGGGTCAAAACGCAGGAGAAAAAATTAATCGAAGCCTCCGGCAAGCTGCCGAATACAGATGAGGAAAATGAGTAATATTAACCGATCTGGCGGGGGATTTTCTATCCGGACATTTATGGAAGGTGATGAATTGGACAAGAAAGAGAAGTCGCTTCATTTAGCAAACCTTCTTGGGTATAGGGCCAGAACTCCCCGCGCGATAGAGTCAACTGAAGAAGAAAAAAAAGAATCTGCCGAACTTTGGCGAAAAATAAAAGAGAACCAAGAAAAAATCCGCGAGAAAATGAGGGAAACAAACCCAAGAGGGCCGCTGAATAGTCTGGAGCTAGCCGAACTTCGGGAAATGAGAAATAACCTTGAAGCTGCTACCAAACTATCAAAGCTGCCAAACGTTTTTTCAGACAATGGAAGATCGGAATATGAAGCTTTAGAAGCGATAGAGAAAAGCTACCTCAGCGCTCATGCTATTTATCGCAAAGCATTGGAGTGTAAGAAAATATTTACAGATTTTTTTGATAGTTTGAGCGAAAGGGATGAGAATGAATTTTTAGAAAGTAAGGAATATGTTTTGTTTTGTCTGGACCTTAAAGACCGTAACAAAGATATAGGACGTTGGGCCGATGAATTAGTTGAATTGCACAAAATGTTCATGGAATATTGGCCCCCTTCGGATGTGGCGAAAGAGGTTGAGAGGGCGAGGAGTTCGGGCACAAATTCAAGGATAGCAAGCGCGAAATCTAGAAAAAGCAAAATTAACAATGAATTTGAAGAGTTTGCACAATTTCTGTTTGTCAAGTACCGGAATTTATCCAAAGGGACAATTGAAGCAAAAGTAGAAATGTTTGCAGGTGAAGGAGGCATTGAATATATATCCGGGAAACTAGGGGATTCCAGAGGTAAAGAAATCACTCTGGGACATTTTTATAGAAAATATTATTACCCCTTAAGATTATCTGTCACTTAGGGCTTATCGCACATTTTCTTTAGATAAAGTCTGTCTTACCTAATTAAAACTGGCGTACACGCCCAGAAAGGTAAGGCAGATGAATTTTTCCGAACTAAAAGAGAAGTGGCCCTCCTCAATCGTATCCAGAACCGAAATCCCAAAATTTACCGGCGGCGCTGTCGCAGTCGGCACAATCGCCAATGCTGACAGTCAAGGCACTGGCCCCGCGAACCGCTTCAAGATCGGAGCTAAAACCGTCTACACGGTCGATGCGGTTATCGCGTGGTTGGAGAGCAAATCGCAGAAGAACAGGGGGTGAACATGAACCCCCTAAACGGCGAAGCCCCCGATGTGTCATCATCGAGGGCTTCAAGAGAATTGCACCCTAAGGGATATGGGCAAAAAGAATTATACCTCTTTTCTCCTCATGGCGTAAACGCAGAACACAACCGCGTGCATCCCACCTTTGAAATTCAGGAGGTGGGTTATGGGTAAAAGCTCAAAAGCAAAAAGGGGAAAAGGGAAGTCAATCGGGGGCAGTTTTGCGGCTATGCCTGAAAACCTTTTGCATTCAAGGGCATATGCTGAGTTGGCCCCAAGCGCGGCAAAAATATTAGCTCCGATGATTTACGCCGATGGTGTTTTTGTTGTGCATAGAGGTGGTGCTGATTTTCCTTTTACTTACGCCGATGCAAAAAGGCATGGGCTGTCAAGTGCAACATTCAGCAGGGCGATTAAGGAACTTACCGCCAAAGGGTTTATAACTCCCGCCAAACACGGCGGATTGAGGGGCAGTTGCAAAATCGAGAACCGTTTCAAGCGTTCCGAGAGGTGGAAAAAGTATGGGACTCCGGAATTTGAGGAGGTTAAGCGTTTTGATGAGTCGAGACTCTAAGTATGGCTATATCTAGATATTGTCTTCAGTTTTGATAATGGTGAAGAGGCGGAAAAGGGACGTTTACGAATCAATTTTGATAATGGTGGAGTGCAAAAAGGCCGTTACCATGCTCAAAACTGAAGCGTACCGTTATCAAAAATGATGTGGATAAAATTGAAAGAGGCCGAAGGGATACCTGGACGGATGTTGACAGGGAGCGAGACAGACAGGCGAGAGGGCTTAAATATTGGGAGATTGAGAAAACTTGAAAACCTATCAAAACCTGACATTGGGGGGAATGTTAAAAATTGTTAAGTTTCCACTGGAAAGGGCCAAACTAAAATAGGAAGAAATAGATAAACCAGAACCTTATAAAACCTTACTTAAAGACGGGTTTTTTAGTGATGGGGATAAGGGGGGAATGTTAAAAAATGCTAAAGATTGATAACTATTTTACAGCCGGTAAATCCCGAATTTATGGCGTCCATAGGGAGAGGAGAAATTGCCGCGATCAGGGGCAAGAAAAGGTGTCTTCTACATGGCGGGAAGTCCAGCCTTGCCTTCCTCCCAAGTCTCAAAACTGGAGCTTGTAGACGCTCTGGTTGCACAATAAATGTGAAAAGAAGAGAGCTGACGATTGATAACGGCGCAGCGAATAAAATTCATCGACGAATTTATTATTTGCCCGGAATTTTTGGAGTCCATAAGGAAGAAAAAAGTCCCGCGATCCGGGGCAAGAAAAGGTGTCGTCTTCATGGCGGAAAGTCTACCGGCCCTCCCAAGGGCAACAAGAACGCCCTGAGGCACGGCCTTTACACGCGGGAAGCAAAAGAGCGCCGGAAGAAAGAGCGGAAAATATTGAGAGAATTTTTAAAATCACTTTCAAAATGGACTGGATAAGTGCTTGCGGCATAAAGGGAAAGAGAGTATCGAGGTCATTAACAATAATCTGACCTCTTTCTCTCAGAGTGATAAAAGGGAACTTTAAGGAGGCGATATGAAAAAGGGCTGTTTTATTCTGGCTCTTTCCCTTTTTTTCGCAAATATCTGTTTTGCTGGCCCTGTTTGGGTTAAAGGCTATACCCGCAGTGATGGTACTTACGTTCCGGGGCATTACCGTTCCTCTCCTGATAACACCATCTACAACAACTACGGTAGGGACTATAACCCCTATAAAATCGAAGCAGGGCCTGTTCTTCCTCCCAGAGAAGGCCGGGATTTAGCATCTAACGCGGAAGCAGGGGCAGCGTGCGGGGCTTGCCTTGGTGGTTTTCTATTATGGTCTTTTAACGACAGTGAAGAGGTAATAAGAGAAAAAAAGCTTAAGATTTACCAATTTTTAGAAGACGGGATGAAAAAAAATACGCCTCCAGACTTGCTTGATGTCCAAGGGAGAAGATTTGCAAACAGTTTGGGTATGCCGATAGAAAAAGGCGGCGATTTTGAATCCATTATTTCGAGCTATAAATTTACTTGGGAAGTTGAGCACAGAGACGGCGAAACCACTTCTCCAACACCATAGCCAGTTCCTCCCCACTTCTCCAAGTCCCCTTGTTCTTACCCCTTATGATTCCCGAAGTCTCAAATTCGAGCCGTGTAAACGCTCCTGCTGCACAATATTTGTGCAATAGGGGTAAGGGGAATGGTATTGCTTTCATCCTTGGGGAAATGATCGGTTTTGGTTGGAGAAGAGTTGCAGATTAAAAAGGGTGAAAGTTGCTCACCCGGAATTAATGGAGTCCATATAGAACCCTAAGAAGGCCAGTTTTTGGTCTCCATGAATCGAAACCGGTAGGGAGTTGGTAGGGAGAAATGGATATGCAATAAAACAGGGGTTAGGCTTTGCGGCCTAACCCCTTGATTTGATTGGTCGGGACGAGAGGATTTGAACCTCCGGCCCCCTGAACCCCATTCAGGTGCGCTACCAGACTGCGCTACGTCCCGACTTTTATGCTTCGTTAACGAGAGCGCGGAGGGTTTGAGTCTCCGTCTCCAGTTCGAGAAGCGCTTTTTCGCGCTCCTTTTGCAGCTCGGCTCCCTTCGAGATGATCTTCCACGCTTCGCGGAACTTCTTTTTTGCTCCGGCTATCGTGTAGCGCTCGTCGTAGAGGAGCTTTTTTATCAGAAGAACCTTTTCGAGGTCCTTCGCCGAGTAGAGCCGCTGATTCCCTTCGTTCTTCTGGGGCGAAAGGAAGCCGAATTCCGCCTCCCAGTAGCGGAGGACGTGCGGTTTGACCCCCGAGATGTCGGAGATCTCGCCTATCCGGTAGTACAGCTTTTGTGAACTCGTCTGTGCTTCCAAACCGTCTGCTCCGATGTGGAAAAGCGGTGACGAAATATATCAGCGCCATTTGTTAAAAGCAACTACGTATTACTTGCTGTTGAGGCGATCCTTGAGAACCTGGCTGGGCTTGAAGGTAAGGACCTGGCGCTCGGAGATGGTTATCTCTTCGCCGGTCTGGGGATTTCTTCCCTTGCGGGCTTCCTTCATGCGGATCTCGAAATTGCCGAAGCCGCTGATCTTGACCTTGTCTCCGCTTTCGAGAGCTTCCTTCATGGTGTCGAGGATGAGGTTCACCACTTCGGCCGCGCGCTTCTTGGTGAACCCAACGTTCTGGTAAACGGCTTCCACAATGTCGGACTTTGTCATCGTTCGTTCCTTTCGCAAAATTTACTGTTTAATCTCTTAGCCGGGCATTAAAGCGGCCAGACATTTCGCTCACTATCTTTTCGTGGGCCTGTGATACTTCTTCGTCGGTCAGGGTTCTTTCGTTGGATCTGTATGTTATCCGAAACGCCAGGGACTGTTTTCCCTCGGGAATCTTCTCCCCTTCGTAGAGGTCGAAGAGGACCACCGACCTGACCAGGTCTATGTTGAGTGAATATACGGCGTCGATTACCGACCGGGTCGTTACGGACCTGTCGAGGAGGAGCGCCATATCCCTTTCGACGGAGGGAAATTTGTCGAGCCCGCCGAAGGCCAAAACCTCCGTGCGCAGATCCAGCAGGGTGTCCAGATCGAACTGGAAGGCCACTACCGGGGCGGCGAGTTCGTACTTATCCAGGAGGTCGGGGTTTATCTCTCCCAGCCAGCCCAGCTCGAAGTCTCCGGCGCAAAAAACTGCGGCTCTTCCGGGCTGCAGGAAGGGTATCCCGCTTGTCGGCGCAAAGGTCAGATCCGGCCCTCCGAGGCCCATAAGAACCTTCTCCACAACGCCTTTTCCGTCGAAGAAATCAAGCCTATCGTTTCCGGCCCACCAAGTCAAAGGTTCTCTTCTGCCGGTCATAAGACCCGCCGCGCGCATCCTTTCGGCGGGCAGACATTCGCCCGTAACGGGGTGAAAGGTCTTTCCGACCTCGAAGAGGCGGACCCCCTTCATCCCCCGCCGGGCGTTGAGACTCGCCACGCGAAGGAGGCCGGGAAGAAGATGGGTGCGAAGGACGGAGGTCTCCTGCCCGAGCGGGTTTTGCAGGCATACCTTGCAGCGCAACTCGGAATCCGGGTGAAGGCCGATTCTCTCGTCGTCCGTCGGGTCGATGAAGCTGAGGGTGATCGCCTCCTGAAGGCCGCAGGAATAGAGCGCGTCCCGCGCCTTTTCCGCGACGATCCGTTCCACCGGCCTGGGGCCGGGAGCTATGGTGACGCGCGGCATGGTGGCCGGAATCTTGTCGTAGCCCATCACCCTGGCGACCTCTTCTATGAGGTCTATTTCGCGGTCGATGTCTACGCGGAAGGAGGGGGCCGCGACCTTTATCTCGTTTTCGCCAAAGGAGAGTATCTCCAGCCCGAGGCCGCGAAGAAGCCTGGCGGCTTCCTGCGCAGGGACCGAAATACCCAGAGCGCTCTTTATTTTGGGAACGCGAAGGGTAATGATCTTCTTTTCGCGGGGCAGTGGGTAGTTGTCTACGATGCCCTTCGCCGCCTCGCCCCCCGCGACCTCTACGATGAGCCGCGTGGCGCGCTCAAGGGCTATTATCAGCCCCTCGATGTCGGCGCCGCGCTCGAACCTGTAGGAGGCCTCGGTGCGAAGGCCGAGGGTCTTGGCGGTGCGGCGGATGTTCGAGGGTAGGAACCAGGCGCTTTCGAGGAGTATGTCAGTGGTGGTCTCCTCTACCTCGGAGTTGAGACCGCCCATGACGCCCGCGAGGGCCACGGGACCTTCGCCGTCGCAGATCATCAGGTTTTCGCCGCCAACCGGGCGGCTCTGCCCGTCGAGGGTGACGAAGGCGTCGCCGTCCTTCGCGCGGTCCACGACTATGCGCTTGCCTCGAAGGCGGTTAAAGTCGAAGGCGTGAAGGGGGTGGCCCAGCTCCATCAGGACGTAGTTGGTCACGTCCACGACGTTTGAAATCGGGCGGACTCCCGCAGCCTTGAGGCGGTTTTGCATCCACAGGGGAGAGGGGCCGATTTTGACGCCCCGAATGAGGCGCGCCGCGTACCTGTGGCAGAGCTCCGGGGCCTTTATCTCCACCGAGGTGAATTTGGAAGCGGGTTCGCTGGCTTCGGCGACCTCGTAGGGCGGAAGGCGAAGCTCTCTGCCGGTGAGAGCCGAAACCTCGCGGGCGACGCCGAAGACCGAAAGCCAGTCGGGGCGGTTCGGCGTTATCTCCACTTCCATTATGGTGTCGGGAAGGCCGAGAACGTCGATGACCCGAGCGCCGAGGGGGGCGTTTTTAGGCATTATGAGAAGCCCTGAGGACTCCTCGCTTAGGCCCAGCTCTCTTTCGGAGCACATCATCCCGTAGGATTCGACGCCGCGAAGCTTGGCCTTGGAGATCTTGAAGTTGCCGGGGAGGGTTGCGCCGATGCGCGCCAGAGCTACCCGGTCGCCCGCCGACATGTTGGTCGCGCCGCAGACAATCTGGTAGGTCTCCTGCCCGTCGGTAACCTTGCATAGGCTTAGCCTGTCGGCGTTCGGGTGCTGGCCTTTTTCGAGTATCTCGGCTACCACCACGTCTTCGATGCCCTCTCCGAGGGTTTCGACCGCTCCCGCCTCCAGCCCGGCCATCGTGAGCATGTGCGCCAGTTCGGAGGGGGTTTCCGGAACGTCGATGTAATCTTTAAGCCATCTAAGACTGATTCTCATGGCGCTTACCGGAAATGGGAGAGAAAACGGATGTCGTTTTCGTAGAAGAGGCGGATGTCGTCGAGGCCGTACCGCAGCATGGCCAGCCGCTCGACGCCGAGGCCGAAGGCGAAGCCCTGAATCTTTTCGGGATCGTAATCCACGAAGCCGAAGACCGCCGGGTCCACCGAGCCCGAGCCGAGGACCTCCAGCCAGCCGGTGTTTTTGCAGACTCGGCACCCCTTGCCCTTGCAGAGCACGCAGGCGATGTCAACCTCCGCGCTGGGCTCGGTGAAGGGGAAAAAGCTGGGACGAAAGCGGGTGGCGGTGGCGGGGCCGTAATATTCGTGGACGAAGGCGTTAAGGACGCCCTTCAGGTCGGCGAAGGAAATTCCCTCGTCAACCAAAAGCCCCTCGACCTGATGGAACATCGGCGAGTGGGTCACGTCCGAATCGCAGCGGTAGACCTTGCCGGGGGCGACTATGCGCACCGGGGGCCGGGTCTTTTCCATCACGCGCACCTGCACCGGCGAGGTGTGGGTGCGAAGGACGGTGCCGGGGGAAATGTAGAAGGTGTCCTGCATGTCCCTGGCGGGGTGGTCGGAGGGGATGTTGAGCGCCTCGAAGTTGTAGTACTCCAACTCCACCTCGCGCCCTTCGGCCACCTCGAAGCCAAGTCTTCCGAAGATATCCAGTATCTCGCGGACGACTATGGTGAGGGGGTGAAGGGTGCCGGGGAAGGAGGATCTGCCGGGGCGGGTTACGTCAACGGCCTCGCGGGAGAATCTGGCGAGGCGAGCCTCGCCAGACATGGCGGACTTTCGCCCGTTAATTTCGGCTTCAATCTTCTGGCGTATTTCGTTGAGAAACTGGCCGACCCTGGGCCGCTCCTCCGGGGGAACCGAGGAGATACTGCGCATCGCTGCCGTAAGCTCTCCCTTGCGGCCGAGGTAACGGACCTCGATCTCGGAAAGCTCGGCAAGGTCGCCCGCCGCCTTTACGGCGGCGAGCGCGTCCTCCGAAAGTGCTGTTAGCGCTGTAATCATTTCGATTGGCCGTGGTTCTATGAGAACTGACGGTCTAGCCGGCCCTGACCTTCTCGATTATGCGGGCGAAGTCCTCGGGTCTTCTGACGGCAAGCTCGCTGAGGGACTTGCGGTTCAGTTCGATGCCGGACTTCTTCAGGCCGTCGATGAGCTTACTGTAGGAATACTTGTTGATCTTGGCCGCGGCGCTGATGCGGGCGATCCAGAGGCGGCGGAATTCGCGCTTTCTGTTCTTGCGGTCGCCGAAGGCGTAGGCCCAGGCGCGGTGGAGCGCCTCGGTGGCGGAGCGAAGGAGTTTCCTTCTGCCGCCCACGTAACCCTTGGTCTGGGTAAGTATCTTTTTTCTTCTGCGGTGCGAAGGCACTGCGGGTTTTGCTCTGGCCATGGATTTTCTCCTTAAAGGTGTCTGCGGCTCCGGTACGCCTGTCTAGCGGGGCACATGGCGAGCCCGGAAACAAGGCTTTAATAAAAAACGGAGCCTGGTAAAAAAGCCCTTTTGTTTTTGCTTCCTAGAGGTAGGGGCAAAGACCTCTGACCTGCTTCACGTTGGTGTCGTGGACGTAAGTCCCCTTGCGAAGCTGGCGCTTGCGCTTGGTATCCTTCTTGCCGAGGATATGGCTGCGGAAAGCCTTGCGGTGCTTGATTTTGCCCGTCGCCGTGAACTTGAAGCGCTTGGCGGCGGCCCTGTTCGTCTTGATCTTGGGCATGGACGTTTCCTTTTTTCGAGGAGCGGTTATGACTCGCTCTCTGGGTTTTCCTGTTCTTTTATCTTTTTCACGGCGCCGGGGGCAAGCATCATGTACATGCTGCGGCCCTCCATCTTGGCTGGGGATTCAACCTTCGCCTCTTCGCCGAGAACCTCAATCATTCTTTTAAGCTGCGTAAGACCCCTCTCCGGCAAGGTCACTTCGCGGCCGCGAAACATCACGGTCACCTTGACTTTGTTGCCGCCGGCCAGAAAATCGCGGACTTTTTTCAGCTTGACCTGGAAGTCGTGCTCTTCGGTCTTGGGACGTATCTTGACTTCCTTGAGCTGAATCGTGGTCTGCCGCTTTTTGGCCTCGTGGGTCTTTTTCGACAGGCCGTATTTGAATTTGCCGTAGTCCATGATCTTGCACACCGGCGGACGGGCCAGGGGGGCCACCTCCACCAGGTCCAGATCGCTTTGCTCGGCGATTTCAAGGGCCTTCTCGATGGGAAGTATTCCGAGCTGGTCTCCGTCGGGACCGATGGTCCGCACTTCCCTGACGCGAATCATCCTGTTAATGCGCGGTTCTTCAGCTATGTGGCACCTCCTGGGAAAAAGGCAAACGACCGGCTTGGCCGATCATGCGCCCGCGGGTACTTCCGCGTCTTTCGTAATCCGCTCGACGAACTCGTCAAGCGGGACAAGTTTCAGTTCCTCTCCGCTGCGGAGCCTCGGGCTGACTGCCCGGGCCTCCACCTCCTGATCGCCTATGACCACCATGTAGGGGATGCGCTGGAGGCGGGCCTCGCGAATCTTGTAGCCGAGCTTTTCGTTTCGTCCGTCGAGCTCGACCCTGATGTCGCGGGAGCGAAGAACGGCCTCCACCTCCCTGGCGTACTGGGCGTGGCGGTCCGTTATCGGGAGCAAGACAACCTGCACGGGAGAGAGCCAGGTCGGGAAAGCGCCTGCGTAATGCTCTATCAGTATCCCGATGAATCTCTCGATGGAGCCGAGAATCACCCGGTGCAGCATGACGGGCCTTCGCCGCTCCCCGTCGGGGGCGACGTAAGTCAAATCAAAGCGCTCCGGCAGTATGAAATCGGCCTGAATTGTAGCACATTGCCACTGCCTGTCAAGCGAGTCCTTGAGCTTGATGTCTATCTTGGGGCCGTAAAAAGCCCCTTCGCCCTCACAGGTTTCGCATTCTATGTTGTTCACCGCGAGCGCGTGGCGCAGAGCCGCCGTCGCCCGCTCCCACGTTTCGGCCTCCCCGATGGACTTCTCCGGTCGTGTGGAAAGCTCAACGTCGTACTCGAAACCGAAGACCGCCATCGCGGATTTGACGAAGGCGAGTATGGCGGTTATCTCGTCCTGCAGCTGCTCGGGGGTGCAAAGGATGTGCGCGTCGTCCTGGGTGAAGCCCCGAACCCTTGTGAGGCCGTGGAGGACGCCGCTCTTCTCGTGGCGGTGTACCGTGCCGAGCTCGAAGTAGCGAAGCGGCAGGTCGCGGTAGGAGCGCAGGTGCGACTTGTAGATTATCATGTGGGCGAGGCAGTTCATCGGCTTTACGCCGTACTCCTGATCGTCCACGGTGGTGAAGTACATGTTCTCGCGGTAGTTGTCGTAGTGGCCGGATTTCTCCCAGAGCTCCTTGCGGAGTATCTGGGGGCCCATGACGATATGGTAGCCGCGCCGGAGGTGCTCTTTGCGCTCCCAGTCCTCGATGATGGTGCGAAGGAGCGCGCCCCTCGGGTGCCAGATTACGAAGCCGGGACCCGCCTCTTCCTCGATGGAGAAGAGGTCCAGTTCCCTGCCGATCTTCCTGTGGTCGCGTTTTTTGGCCTCTTCGAGGGCGTTAAGCCGCTTTTCGAGTCCTTCTTTCGTCGCGAAGGCGGTGCCGTAGATGCGCTGGAGCATCGCGTTCTTCTCGTCGCCGCGCCAGTAGGCCCCGGCGATGGAGAGAAGCTTGAAGATGCCGAGCTTTCCGGTGCGGTCGACGTGGGGGCCGCGGCAGAGATCCACGAAATCCCCCTGGCGGTAGGCGCTTATAGTCTCGCCCTCGGGCAGAGCCTCTATCAGTTCGACCTTGTAGCTCTCGCCCATTTCGCCGAAGAGCTTCAGGGCTTCTTCCCTCGACAGGACGAGGCGCTCTACGGGGCCGTTCTCCCTCGCGAGTCTCTCCATCTCCTTTTCGATGAGGGGGAGATCGTCGGGGGTCAGCCGGTGCGCCATGTCGAAATCGTAATAAAAACCTTCGTTCGTCGAGGGGCCGATGGCTACCTTCACCGGGGCGAAGAGGTTTTTCACCGCCTGCGCCATGAGGTGAGAGGTGGAGTGGCGAAGGATATCGACGGCCTCTTCCGAGGTGTTTGTTATGATCGCAAGCGAGCAGTCGGCGGTAAGGGGGGTGGAAAGATCGACGAGAACCCCGTCCCTCTTCGCCGCGAGGGAGGCCTTGGCGAGCCCCTTGCCTATGGAGAGGGCTACGTCCAGAACCGTCGCGCCGGATTCCACTTCTTTTTTGCTGCCGTCGGGAAGCGTTATCTGAATCGTCATTTTCTAAAAACCTCCCTCCCGTAACAGTGAAAGGAAAACAAAAAAGCGCCGGTGGGCTTGCCACGCGACGCCTTTAAGAGTGCCGGAACGCTTGAGCTAACCCTGCATGTTAAAAAGAGGTTGGTAGGCGCGGGCGGGATTGAACCGCCGACCCCCTGCGTGTCGGGCAGGTGCTCTCCCACTGAGCTACGCGCCTATGCGTTCGGAAGCCGTACATGTAAATTTTGCCCCGTGAAAAACCCTCCGGGGAGTAAGGCCCATAGCTATAGCAAGATGGCGGAGGGGTTGTCAAGAACCATTCTTGACACCCGGCAAAGGGAGCACTATTCTCGATAACCCCGCGAAGTAATCACTCTTCGCCCGTTGTGAAAGGTTTTCATGTTCGGCCTTGGTTTTTCTGAATTACTGGTAATCATGGTTGTCGCGCTGATCGTCATCGGCCCCGAGAAGCTTCCGGGGATAGCGAAGGCTATGGGCAAGGGCTACGCCGAGTTCCGCAAGACCCTCGACGACATACAAAAGGGTGTCTACGAATCCGCCCAGCCCAAAGACGAATCGCCCTACATAAACCAGCTCCTCAAGGAGCGGGAAGAGGAAAAGGGTAAAAAGGAAGACTCCGCAGAGGCTGGGGAAACAGCCGATTCCTTCGGCTATCCGCCGGAGGCCGCTTCGGGGGGCGTCGCGGAAGTTAAAACCGAAGATTCGGCGACACCGCCCGAAGACGCCGCCGTTGACGCAACGATGGCCGAGGGGGCCGGAGAAGGCTGGGAAGAGACAAAGACCGCCGGACCCGGAAAGGACGGGGCCGCGTGAGCTTTTTTAATTCCATGAAGAAGAAGGCGGCCCAAGACGCGGGCGAGGGGAGACTTCCCTTTACCGCCCACCTGATCGAGCTTAGAAGCAGGCTTGTCAAGTCGCTCATCGCTGTCATAATAGGCTTTTGCGTCGCCTACACTTACTCGCAGCAGCTCTTCGAGTTCATAATAATGCCGCTCAAGGAGGGGATGCCCCCCGGCGGCGTTATAACGATGCTGGAGGTCACCGAGGGTTTCATGACCCTCCTCAAGGTCTCTCTCTGGGGGGGCATGTTGCTGGCCTGCCCGGTAATCTTCTACCAGCTCTGGTCCTTCATATCTCCCGGCCTCCAGATCAAGGAGAAGAGGTACGTCGTACCCTTCGTGATCGTCTCGACGGCCTTTTTCACCGCCGGGGCCGCCTTCTGCTATTTCATAGCGATGCCCTTCGCCCTCAAGTTCCTTCTCGCCATAGCCGGGCCCATGATCCAGCCCAGCATCTCGGTGGGCAAGTACCTGGGTTTCGCCCTCAATTTCATGCTCGCCTTCGGCTGCATCTTCGAGATGCCCGTGCTGGTCTTCGTCCTCTCCAAGGTAGGGCTGATAAACTACAAAATGCTGATCAAGTGGCACGGGATGGCGATAATCGGCATTACCATCACCGCCGCGCTTCTCACCCCCACCCCCGACGCCTTCTCGATGCTGATAATGGGGGTGCCCCTCTACATCCTCTATCTCTTCTCTATCGTAGTTTCCTGGGTTTTCGGGAAGAGGATAGTCGAGGAGGAGGTTGAAGAAGAATAGCAGTATAGGTAGGGCGGGCTCGGCCCGCCCGTTTACACTTTGTGGGGCTCTGCCCCACTCCCCCTGGCACTTCTTTTAGAAAGAAGTGCCCAAGAAATCGGCCCGGACGCGTCGCTCGCTCTAACGAGCGACCACTTCGTTCCGGCTGGGCCGTACGGGGCACCCACTACGCTTCGCTCCGTTAAGACCCCGCGCCGGCCCGACGCCTCCACTCGTTGCGCCGCGTATGGGCCACGAGGAGGACGAAAAAGAAGGCTCGAACAAAAGCGAAATCGTTTTGAGCTTTTGTTCTCGAAGGTAAGTTTTTTACAGCTATTACCGTAATCCGGAGATTTCATGCGAAGGCTGAGCCGTCTTTTCGAGAACAATCTGAAATGGGCCGAGGCCCTCACCGCGAAAGAACCCGCGTTTTTCTCGCGGCTGGCGGACCTTCACGAGCCAGAGTACCTCTGGATAGGCTGCTCCGACAGCAGGGTTCCCGCCAACGAGATCGTCGGGCTTTTGCCCGGAGATCTTTTTGTCCACCGCAACGTCGGCAACGTGGTCTCCTCCTCCGACCTGAACTGCCTTTCGGTCCTCCAGTACGCCATACAGATACTCAAAGTGCGCCACGTCATCGTTACGGGCCACTACGGCTGCGGCGGCGTGAAGGCCGCCCTCGACCACCAGCACCACGGCCTCATAGACAACTGGCTTAGGCCCATCCGCGACGCCTACGTCCGCAATCAGGAGGAGCTTGACGCGCTCTCCTTCGAGGAGCGGGTGAACAGGCTTTGCGAGATAAACGTGCTGGACCAGGTGCAGAGCGTCTGCCGGACCTCGTTCGTGCAGGAGGCGTGGGCAGAGGGGAGGGAGCTGGCGGTCCACGGCTGGATCTACGACATCCACGACGGGATACTGAAAGATCTCGGAACTACGCTGGAAAAACCCGAGGAGGTCCCGGCGGCGTACAGGTTGCCGAAAAAGATGGGGGGTTGACCTCATCGGTCGTCAGTAAGCTTGGGCCGAACCAATTCCAACTAAGGGACATTGTCTACGAGAGGGACACCCTGAGATTTCAGATCTGTTTGAGCTTTCTTAAGTACTGAATCGATCTCACTCAACATAGATGTTACTTTCTTGTCTTCAGCTTCTAGGACATTTATGATGCTGGGTAAATTATTTGGCCTTATATTTCGCTGCACCCATGGAGCAGCACCTGACCATGATCTGCAAAAAGAACTATACGAACCCACTCCACTGTCTACTATAGATGCTAACCTATGAGCAGCAGCAATCGACGGTTGCTTTGCAAGCAGAGACGTAAACTTTTCAATATATTGTGCGACTATTTCGTGTTTCATGAATTCAGCTGACATTTGGTGCCAACGCTTAAATAATTCCTTTTGCAGGTTCAAATCCGATAACAATACCGGAACAGCTACCTTGCCCTGTTCGACAATTTCGTACTTATTTATGCATTCTTCACATTCAATAGAATATCTGTATTGATAAGAGCCGCCTCCAAATGGATAATCTGGGCTGTAATGCCTTGCGACGAAACTGCCTTTTCCGCAGAGACAAGTAATTCGTTTATACTCAAAATGTTCCATGCCCATTGAACCCTCCGCTTTAACAAGCACGTAAGTAGCAGGGTGGGCTCGGCCCACCTCTTAAAACCCTTTTGTGAAAGTCTGTTTATGGTTGCGGGCTACCCGCCCGCACCCGGCACCGCTTCTTTTGACCGCCCAAAAGAAGCGGTGGGAAGAAAAGGCGCGCCCCCTTTGCGCCAAAGCACTCGTTCGTCGCTCGGCGAGCTCAAATTCGCTGCGGCTCAGATTGAGCTCGGAACACCCTCGCTCTCTCACTCGCTGGCGCCGGAGGGCGTGGGGAACGAGGTGAAGGCTCGCCGATAAGTGAAATTCATTATGAACTTATCGGCTCGAAGGTAAATTATTTACAACTATTCAAGCCATACGTGTAGACAATCTACCTTCGAGGACAAAAACATTCCGGTAACTTGTTTTTGGACGAGCTATCCTTTCGTCCTCCCCGTGGCCCGTAGGTGACGCAGGGAGCTTAAGGCGGAAAGGGCGGCGGGGGGGTCTTAGCGAGCGCAGCGAACGGGTGCCCCCTCACGCCCCCGCCGCAGCGACCGGTCGCTCGAAGAGCGAGCGGCTCCTTCCGGGCCGAGTTTTGTCCCACTTTTTCGACAAAAAGTGGGGCGCGGGGGCGGGGCGCGCCAAGCCCCGCTAGCTGTGAAAGATTTTTACGATAAGGTTTTGTCGGCTTTCGTTCCTCTGGCGCGACCTGCGCAACTTCTTTTAAGATTGGTGTCAGGCCCGCCCTTCTCAATAAGGATTATCGTCACCGCGGTTTTCGAGCTGTGCCAGGCGCGTCCTTATCCCCCCCATGTACTGGAGAAGCTCTTTCTCCATCTCCTCGATCCCCCGCTTTCTGGCTTCAAGGTCCTTTAGCACCCTTTCGAAGTGGCGAAGGGCGGTGCGCACCTGCTCGGCCTCGTTGCGGTCGGCGGTGGCGCTGCCGAGGATGTTGGAGATCTCCTCTAAGGTCAGGCCGAACTTCTTTCCCCGCAGGATGAGCTTGAGCCTCGTGCGGTCGCGCTTGTCGAAAAGGCGGTGGTCGCCGCCGCTGCGCCTCGGGGAGAGGAGTTTTTTTTCCTCGTAAAAGCGTATGGTCCGGGCGGTTATGCCGAATTCGTCGGCAAGCTCGCTTATCGTCCAGGTCGACTGTTCCACCGCTTGTTCCCTCGATTCCTGACGCGAACGTAAGGGGGCCAGGGGAGTCCGCGCGCTCCCCGGTCCGGTAATACCGTAAAAAATCTGTGATTATTATCCGGCTATGTGCCGCGCGCGTCAACCCTCGGGGTCAGCCCTGCGAGGCTGCGAAAATCCTGTCGAATTCTCCGGAGAGGTTCAGGAAGGCATTGAGCACGTTGGGGTCGAAGCGGGAGGGGACCACGTCGCGTATTATGCGGACTGCCTCGTCGTGCGGGAAGGAGGGGGCGTAGCTGCGGTTCGAGCGGATGGCGTCGTAAACTTTCGCCAGAGAGAGGATGCGGGCGCAAAGGGGGATAGACTCACCCATGAGGCTGTCGGGAAAGCCGGAGCCGTCCCACCTCTCGTGGTGCGAGCGGGCCATGTCGCGGGCCATGCGCAAAAAGCGGCTCTCTGGGTGCTTCCACATGACGTGGTCGATTACGTTCGAGCCGACGGTGGTGTGGGTCATGAGGATTTCCCTCTCGTCTTCGGAGGGAACCGACGATTTCATGAGTATGGAGTCGGGAAGGGCGGCCTTGCCTATGTCGTGAAGGGCGCTGGCTCCGTGGATGAGGGTAATGAAATCCTCGTCGATGACGCTGGAATAGACGCCGCGCCCGAGCTCCGCCGAGAGGAGCTTGCAGTACTTCTGTATCCTTCCGGTGTGACGGCCGGAAAAGTAGTCGCGAGCTTCGATGAGCGAGCCGAGGGCGAAAACCAGATCGAGGAGGGTTTCCTGCGTCTCGGCGGCTTTCTGATTTTCCGGTTCCATTCCGCAACCTCCGAATCCATCTTAATCCCGTAAGTAAATTCTGGTTCATATCCGCCGGGAATTCAATGAATTTGTTGAGCGCCGCGATACGACTTCAAGGGACGCGCTATTTTACCTTTTTCCGGAGCGCCTCGGAGAGGAGGGAGCCGAAGGGGGAGGAGCTTTTGGGAGCCTGTTCTTTTTTGTCCGCAGAGAACTTTCGTATCTCCCCGCGTCCGGCCTCCTGATTTTTCCCTCCCTGCCCCGCTGTATTTTGTTCGCGCACCTCGTCGTCGAGGCGCATCGTGAGCGCGATGCGCTTTCGTTGCAGGTCTACCTCCAGAACCTTTACCTTTACTATGTCTCCGACCTTGACCGCCTCTCTCGGATCCTTGATGAACTTCTTCGAGATGGCGGAGATGTGGACAAGACCGTCCTGATGAACCCCGATATCGACGAAAGCTCCGAAGTTGGCGACGTTGGTGACGGTGCCTTCGAGGAGCATCCCCGGCCGAAGGTCGGAGAGCTCCTCGACGCCTTCGGCGAAGGTCGCCGTGCGAAATTCCGGGCGGGGGTCCCTGCCGGGCTTTTCAAGCTCGCGGAGGATGTCGGTGACGGTGGGCACCCCGAAGCGCTCGTCGCAGTAATCGTCGGCGCGAAGCTTCCGGAGGAAGGCTGCGTCTCCGATCAAAGAGTCCACTCCCTTCCCGGTCTTTTTCGCCATGCGCTCCACCACCACGTAGGCTTCGGGATGGACCGCCGAATTGTCGAGGGGGTTGTCGCCGTTGGCCACCCGCAGAAAACCTGCGGCCTGCTCGAAGGTCTTCTCGCCGAAGCGGGGGATCGAGCGAAGCTGCTCGCGGCTTTTGAAGATTCCGTATTCGTCGCGGAATTCAACAATGTTTTTTGCCAGCGTCCAGGAAAGGCCGGAGATTTTCGCCAGAAGGTGCGCCGAAGCGGTGTTTACGTCCACTCCCACGGCGTTGACGCAGTCCTCGACGACCCCGTCGAGGGAGCGCGCCAGCTTCACCTGGCTCACGTCGTGCTGGTACTGGCCGACGCCGATGGATTTGGGGTCGATCTTCACCAGTTCCGCGAGGGGGTCCTGCAGCCTTCTCGCAATCGACACAGCGCCCCTCACCGTAACGTCGAGATCGGGAAATTCCTTGGCGGCAAGCTCCGAGGCGGAGTAGACCGAGGCCCCCGCCTCGCTGACCATCACCTTCTGGATTTTCAGCTCCGGCCTCGCCTTGAGCATCCTGCCGACGAAGGACTCCGTCTCGCGCCCGGCGGTGCCGTTGCCGATGGCGATTATCTCCACGCCGTGCTTTTCGGCCAGCGCCAGCAGAATCTTCGCCGCCTCCGCCTCCTTGTTGTAGGGCTGGTGAGGGTAGACGGCGGTGTGGTCGAGAACCTTCCCGGTGGAGTCAACCACAGCGACCTTGACGCCGGTTCTAAGGCCGGGGTCGAGCCCCATCGCGGCCTTCGGCCCGGCGGGAGCGGCGAGAAGAAGCGCCCGCAGGTTTTCGGCGAAGACCCGTATCGCCTCCTCCTCCGCCGCCTCCCTGACGCGGCCGAAGAGGTCGGTCTGGATGCGGGAGTGGAGCTTTACCGACCAGGTCCAGCGGACGGTTTCGGCAAGCCAGTTGTCCGCCGGTCGCCCTTCGTTTCGTATCCCGAATTTCTTCGCGATAATCCCCTCGCAGGGGTGGGTGGAGGCGCCGCTTTTTTCGGGAAGCTCCAGCGATATGGAGAGAAATCCCTCGTGAAAGCCGCGAAAGAGGGCGAGCGCGCGGTGCGAAGGGATTTTGGCTATCGGCTCGGAGTACTCGAAATAATCCCGGAATTTAGCCCCGGCAACCTCCTTCTCGGGGATTACCTTCGAGACGACAAGCCCGTTTTGCCAGCAATATTCCCTGAGAGCTCCCGCGAGGTCGGCGTCCTCGGCGAAGTCCTCCATCAGTATGTATTTCGCCCCGTCGAGGACCGCCTTTACGTCGGCGACTCCCTTTTCGGGGTCCACATATTTCCCGGTTTCAGCTTCCGGCGACAGCAGGGGGTTCCCGAGCAGCGCTTCGGCCAGAGGCGAAAGACCCGCTTCCCTTGCGATGAGCCCCTTTGTGCGCCTCTTGGGCTTGAAGGGGAGGTAGAGGTCTTCGAGCCTTCCCTTGGTTTCGGCTTCGTAGATATCACCGGCCAACTCGGGCGTGAGCTTACCCTGTTCGGAGACGGATTTAATGACGGCCTCGCGGCGCTCTTCAAGCTCGCGAAGGTAGGTCAACCGCTCCGCAAGGGTGCGAAGGGCGGTGTCGTCGAGTCCGCCGGTGACCTCTTTTCTGTAGCGGGCGATAAAGGGCACGGTGGCCCCCTCGTCGAGTAGCCCGGCGGCGGCCCTGACCTGCGCTTCGGAGGCCGAAAGTTCTTCCGCGATCTTTTGATAGAGGGTTTTTCGCATTTTTTCCTTCAGGGACGCCGACAAGGCGAAGGTTTCCGGTGAAGCGGCAAAGCGCTCAGACCGGCAAGGCAGTGGAGAGGAGCGGATTACAGCCCGGCGTCCTCGCCGGTGAAAGCGTCCAGCATGGTTTTGGCGAGAAAATCATGAATGAGGGTGGCGCCCTCGAAGGAGAGGTTTTCAAAGGTGAAGCCGCAGCTTGACCTGCCGTTTTCAAGGCGGACGTTTATAATCCTGGCGTCTGCGTTTACCTTGCCGTCTTCGATCTCCAGGAGGATGGGCACGAGCTCGCCCTCGCTGCCGATGGGAGCGTCGCCTTCGATGCAGCCGCCGGCGGAGCTCAGCATGGTGGCGGTAAAGAGGGATTCGGAGAAACCCCCCGCCCTTACAGGCAAATTTACTTGTATCCTCGGCCTGTTTCTCAGGTACATTCGCATCCTCACAATGTTACTTGCGCCTAACGCATTATACGATTTTGAAAAATCAATTCAACCTCCCCCCGGGGACAAAATTCAGCAAAGGCGAAAGAATCGGAGGTTGTCCGCATTGCACTTCGGGATTTTTAGCTTTCCCGAAGAAGGTTTAAGATGCGGCCCCTTGACGTAAAACCTCCCTTTCCGGTACCATCCAGAGTTGGAGTCTTTCCATGATCCACCATTCGGATTATTTGTGCGGTCGCTTGCCATTCGGCGGTGGCGCCAAGGCGGGAGTGTTGTTTGATGGTCCACCGTTTCGCGGCATCGAAAACGCTTGGAACGCTTTTCAGCGTTGTTTTTCTGGCGGCCGTTTTTTTCTTCCCTTCCACGGCGCTTTCGGAGAACAGGGTCGGTGACTTCAAGGGGACTTTGGACATAAACGCAACCCTGGGCATGGAGCTTCTGGACCCGCACGACTGGGAACCCATCCACACCCCCCTTTATTACGGCATCGATCTGGGGTACGAAGGCCGCTTCTGGCCGGCTGGCCTCTGCGGCTCCCTCTACTACTCCGCCGCCTCGGACAAAACCGATTCGGGGGACAGCGTCGACGGATCGATTACCAAGCTTTATCTCGGGATAAGAAAACGGGTCGGCCTGCCTTCGAGAATCTTCGACCCTTATCTTCAGGGCGGAATCGCAGGCGCCACAGCCACGATAGACCATGAGGAACTGGGCGAAGACACATCGTCCGGCTACGGATACTGGTTCGGAGGGGGTAGCTACGTGCGGCTCGGCGGTGTTTTTCACGCCGGGCTGGATCTGCGCTACACCTTCGGCAGCGCAAAACTTTTGGGCTCGTACCGAAACATAGGAGGTTTGGGGGCGGGCGCTGTAATCGGAATGGAATTCGGCGGCCGCTGAACGGCTCTTAAATCTTTCGTTCGGCTGTTCTGTGAAGGGGCCCAAGGCCCCGGCATTTAAAAAGGAAGGGCGATATGCGTTTTCATATTTCACGCAGAGTGACAACAATAATTGCAAGCCTCTTTCTGGCGGCTTTCCTTGCCGGTTGCGGACTCACCGGAGAGGGTGACGCCTTCTCCGGCGGCGGGGGCGGTGGAGGCGGCGGCGGTGGTGGCGGCGGTGGAGGAGGCAACGTGGTCGTTCCCCCGGTGGCCGCTCCGGCGCTCGTGGCCCCTCTCGCAAACGCGGAATTTTACGCTCCCGGTGTGACTCTCTCCTGGGACCCCTCGCGGAATCCCGACGACAACACCCTTTACAGCATAGTCACGGGGTACGAACTGCAGCTCAGCCGCGACCCCAACTTCGCCACCTTTGAAGAGCCGATACTCGTCGCTCTTCCGGTTCCCCCGGATGCGACGATGACCTACGGCTTTGGCGCGACTTCCTCCGCCCAACTCGGGGACTGGTACTGGAGGGTCCGGGCCGTAACCAGCGACGCCACCCGGACCGTCACTTGGTCCAGCGCGCGCATATTCACTCTTACCGGCGTTGATTTGTCCCTCGCGAAGGCTTACAAGAAGGACGCCCCCAACAACGTCTTCGCCCTCATCTCCTCGCTGGACAACCGCGGACTGCCTGAAACGGGAATCTACACCTTCGACGATCCTGCCACCGCCGGAAACGATATAGTCGTCAAGGACGGCTCCACCGTCGTCCCCAACGCCAGCGTGGCGAGCCGCTACACCGACAATTATTACGAACTTATTCACACCACTTTGAATGCGACCCGCACGGATATCGTCCTTCTTCTCGACTGTTCGGCCAGCATAGCCGATCCCGCAAAGACGACCCTTACGGACATGCTCGCTTCGGCCAGAGATTTTTACAACACGGTCTCCGCCCCGGACGTTATCGTAAACGTCTATCTGGTTCTCGGCTCCGACGGCTCGGCTCTGGTGAAGCAGAAATTAAACCCCGCCCTGCTGAACTCGCCTGCTCTCGAAACCACAGTGAGGGGCTACCTCACCACCAACATCTCAAAACCCCTCTGGCTGTCGATCAAGAAGGGAGCCGAGGAGCTGACCTCCTACCAGACCAATTTCTTCATGAACTACGTGCTCTCCCCGCACCCCGACGATCCGACCGCCACTACCCGCATCATGGAAGAGGAGTGGGCGGGCGCACTGGTTTACTTTACCGACGGCATGGACGACAGCGCTGGCGGGGCGACGAATACCGAGGCCAAGGCGGCTCTCGGCGTTACGGGCAGCAGCGCGTATTTCATTCTCGCCGATTCCGGCAACCCCTCTTCGGGCACGATCGCCAAGCTCCGTGACATCTCGGGAGATTCGGGGCTGAAATTCAGCGGAGAAGGCATAAAGTTCGCCTCACCGCCGGAAGTCGCCGCAACCTCCCTCGCCGCGGTCCCCGGCCATGAGATTACTGCTTCCGTCGCTACCCTGGCTCTCGGCGCCGGAGGTTCCTTCATGCAGGTGGATGGCGGGGCTCCCCTGGCCTCCGACTCCTCGGACAGGGTCGGCGCGGCGGCTTACCAGACAATGCTCGGCAACAGGCTGGTGCTTCTCGGCTCCGGCCAGATACTCGAGCTTGCCGCAAATATGACCTTCGCCAGGCAGGCTGTCGCCTGGGCGGCGGGCGAAGGGAAGACCCTCGCAGGGCTAAGCGTCCTGGTAAAGGCGGACAGCGGAGACCTTTCCGCTCTTACCGCCGAGCTCAGAAGCTCCTCCGCGACGGTTAACGATTTTACAATCGGGGACCTTTCCAGCGCCAACGTGGTCATCCTTCACTCCGTAAATTCTCTTTTCACCGAAGCGGAGTACGAAGAGCTGTTCAACTGGGCCAGAAGCGGCGGAGGGTTGATAATCTCGGGCGCCGGAAGCGCGCCCTCCTCCATAGGCGACGGCGTTTTTGAATTCGGCGGCGAAATCGTCAGCGCGGAAAGCCTTATCGTCAAGGACGACCTGATACCCTACACAATCGGCGAAATAGCCCTGGCTTCCGGCGGTTCCTTCAGAGTCGTCGAGGGCGGCTCCCGCCTTGCGGTGGCTTCCAACGGCGCTTCCGGGGCAAGCGCTTATCAGGATCCCGCCGACAATTCGCGCAGAACGGTTCTTATCGGCTCCACCTCGGTTCTCGAAGCAGTCACGGCCGCACCCGTCAACGCGAACGGCACCTTCCTCCTCGAAACTGCGGACTGGCTTACCGGCGGCAACCTCGGAACCGCCGACATTCTGGTCGATGACGGCGATGTTTCCGCGAGCGTGCTCGGCGGTTCTTTAGCCCAGGCCGGAGCGGCCCTCGATTCCGCTACGGCGGGGGCGATAACCGAGACTACTGGCGCGCTCACCTCCGCTGTTCTTACCGGAAAAGAGCTGCTGATAATTCACGGCAGAACCGCGCCCCTGACAGATGCCGAAATAGAGGCGCTTTCCGGCTGGCTCTACAACTCCGGCGGGAGCCTCCTCGTTTCCGGCGATTCCCTTCTGACAACCGACGGCGGCGTTTCTCTCGGCAAACTGCTGGAGGGCGTAAACCAGAGCGGCCTTATCGCGAACGTAGTGGGCGAAGTGCCGACGGTTTCCGAAGCTTTCCTCGAAGTAGGGGATTCTTTGCTGGTGAACGCCTGGAAGTACTACGAATTCCTCTACTGCTCGCCGCTTCGTACGGGCAAGTCAAACATCAACATAGAGACGAAAAATTTCTCCGGCGTCCCCGGCTCCGTGACCTTTGAGTACGACGCCAGCGGTTTCAAGGACGTTGTCACGGGTAAGGACAACAAGTACAAGTACACCTGTTACGACAGGCTGGAAGCCTTCAAATCCATGCGCTGGGACGAGGACGGCGACGGCTTCTACGGGGTGCCCGGCGACGCCAGCGACCCGGACGATTTCGATCCCTCCGTCAGTCCCGGCGTCGGCGATCCCGGCGGAACCCTCGGCGACGGCATCGACAACGATCGCGACGGCTCGATAGACGAAGACAACTACGTGCTGACGATCATCGAGACCGCCAACGCCTGCTACCCGAAAGACGCCGGCGGGAACTCCCCCCTGGATCCCGCAAAGACGATATATCTCGAACTCGCCTTCACTACCCCTTCGGATTTCAACGCGGTCTTCTGGATGGACACCGTCTACGTCTGGACCACCACCACGGGGAAAATAGAGCGCCCCGCGTTCTGGCGCCTCGAAGGCTCGACTCCGGCTACTCTCAACATCTACCCCGACGGTTACGTGCCTTCCCTCGTTTCGTGGCCTACTTTCACGGTTACCGCCATTGCCGGCACCACCATGTCGGGCACCTACGCCAATTACCAGCCCGCAACCGATCCGCCGTGCGCTTTCGGCGGAACATGGTCCCTGGCCCCGGTGCCGTAAGAAATACGAGATAGAATTAAAAGGGCGGGCCGCAGGGTCCGCCCTTTTTTGGACAACATTCATAACTTACGCCGGGTAGAGAAGAGAGCGAGTTTTACTTTTTGGACCCGCTAACGCGGTATCGAGGTGAAGAGGGCCATCGTCTCTTCGCAGGGCTCGACGCCGTAGAGGGATGAGAGAATCTTTTTCAGGCGGTTGAAGGTGAGCACCGCCTCCGAATTTCTGCCCAGCTCGGCCTGACAGCGCATGAGCCTCTGGTAAAAACCCTCGGCCCGCCGGTCAAGCTCGATTCCGGAAGAATACCAGAGCGCGCCCTCCTCCCAGTCGCCCCGGTTTTCAAAGTATCTTCCGCCGTCGTTAATCGCGGAATAAATCGCCTCGCGGAGGGTTTCCCTCGCTCCGACGTAAAGCGCCTCGCTCGAGTCCCCTCCCATAAAGGGCCCCCTGTGGAGCTCCCTGGCCTTCTCAAGCTGCAAAAGCGCCTCCGCCGCGTCTCCCAGCCGCGCCTCCTCCTCGGCCTTTTTCAGATGTCTCACGAAGACGACGGTATCTATCCAGACGATGCGCGGGTTCAGGTGAAGCTGGCCGTTTTCGTGAAGAATCGCGTCCTTGGAGTCCAGCAGCAGGCGCAGGCGGTGCAGGGTGACGCTCAGGGACTGTTTCGCGGCAAAGCCGTCGGCGTCGGGCCAGACCATCGAGGCAAGCGAGTCGTCCGAGACCGGACGAGAGCCCGAAGCGACGAGGAGCTTCAGAACCTGCAAAGGTTTTTTCTGCACCTTGCCGGTGAAGGGAACCGGCTTTCCGTCAAGCTCGATGGTGAAAGCCCCGAAGCTCATGATGCGGATGGGCCACGGCCAGTCGTAGACGTCCACCGGGGGGGCGCTCGGCGTGAGGCTGCGCGCCGTCACCAGCTTTTTAACGTATTCGGTTTCAATCCCGGCTTTCAGCCCCTTCTTGCAGAGAACCGCCATCACGGCGCCATGCCACACCGGGGTGCTGGTAAAGCCGTACTTCCTGCCGACCGCGAAGGCGTGGCGAAGCTCCACCAGCGCCGGATCGGGCTTGCCGGATTTGAACAGGAGCCAGGCGTGAGAGAGCCTCAGGGAAAAATAAATCAGGGGGATTCCCGCGTCCCTGCTCAGCTCGTCGCCTTCGGCGATGAGGTTCTGGGCAGCGGCGAAATTGCCGAGCTCCGTTTCGATGCCCGCCAGAAGTATCCTGCTGTTGCAGAGCTGTTTGAAGGACCCCGAAGCCTTCGCGAGTTCGAGCGAACGCGCCGCGAATTCCCTCGCGCTGGCGTTTTCGCCGTTAACGTAGGCCCTGTAGGCCTTCAGAAAGGCCATCGTGGACCCGTTCCAGTCGAGGGTGACGACGGAAGACCTTTCCATTTCTTCGATATATCTGTCCGCGGCCTCGAAATCCCCGCAGTTTATCCCCGACCAGGCCATCTGGGCCTTGAGGCGGAAGTTGAAGAGGAAGACCCCCGTGGAGCGGGCGAACTGGAGCGCCTCCTCCCCGCACTTCAGGCACTCCTCGTGGCGGGCCTGCGAATTGAGCTGTATCGTCTCGATAAGTTTGAGGGTCAGTTTCAGGACCGGAAGAAGCGGCGCGTTCAAAGAAAGGCTTCTAAGCTCGGCTATTGCGACCTCGGCGCGGGGGAACTTGCCGCGAAGCTGCGCGTCCAGCGCGTTGTAGTAGAGGACAAAGGCGAGAAGATTGGGCTCGCCGAGGCTCCGGGCGAGGTTGAGAGCCCTTTGCCTCCATTCCTCGAAGTCCCTGTGGCCGGGGTTTCTCATGAGGAGGGCGAGGAACATCCCGGCGCAGACCCTCGCCTCGACCATGCCCGGCGGTATCCCGAACCGCTTTTCAAGCGTTTCCTGATTTTCGATAAGTTTGTCGAGGCGCGCAAAATTGCCAAAACTGTAGAGAATCGCCTCGACCATCGCCGCCCAGCACAAAAACACTCCCCTGGCGTCGCCGCTACGCTCGAACCCCTCGAAAGCACCCTCGAAATCCCCAAGAGCCCTCGGGGGGTCGTAGGGAAGCCTGCAAAGCCCTCTCCAGTAGGCGAGGCGCGGCGAGGCGTAAACCACCTCCTGGGGCACCGCCTCAATCCACTCCTCCAGAAACTTCACCCGCCCTCTCTTAACAAGTGCGCGGGCGTTGGCGAGGATAATCGGCACCACCTCGTCCCAGGCCTTCGCTCCGATAAGAATCCTCGCGGCGCTCTCCGGGTGGCCCGACTCGTTGAGGAGTTTTGCCGCCCTGACCTGCAAGGCCGCGAACTCCTCCGGGGGGAAGCGCTTTTTCGCCTCGCGGAAGAGAAAATCGCGGGCGAGAGGGTGAAAGCTGTAGGCCCTCTCCTCGCCGTCTTTTCTGGTGATAAAAAAGTTCTCCCGCGAGAGTTTTTCAAGAAGCGCCTCGGCGTTGTCGTTCCCCGTGAGCGCCCGGGCGGGCTCGGGATAGAGGAAGGGCATCATCGAAAGGGTGACCAGAGTGTCGCGGGAGCGGCCGTCGAGTTTCTCGAAAATTTCGTTGGCGAAGTAATCGAAAAAGGCCTCCGGGGCGGTGAAGGATTCGGTCCCCGGCGAGTGGGCGCTGGAAAAACCGCCTTCGAGGAGAAGCACAAGACCCGCCGCCCAGCCCCTTGTCTTCTCGTAGAGCGCGGCGTCGAAACGGCTTCCCCTGTCGCGGAGAGCCGCCATCATCCCCGCTTCTGCGAGCGAGAAGCGCAGATCCTCCCAGGATATTTTCAGAAGGGCGGATTTCGCCTCGGCGGTCGCGAAGGAGGGCGGGGGCGGGGAGCGGGAAGCGAAGGCCAGGGTGATGCCCGAGGGCAGCCGGGGGATGAGGGAGCCGAGAAGCCTGAATACCGGGGAATTGTCAGGGACCTCCTGACAGTCGTCGAAGACAAGGAGCGCCTCGCCCCCCAGCCTCTTGAAGAGTATGTCGAAAAACCGCTGGGCGAAGGGCTCGGGGCCGAAGGCATATTCGGGAGCGAAGACGGGCATCTCCTCCATGCCCCCCGGGTCCGCTTCCTCAACCGCCATCGCCAGAAAGTGGAAGAAGGAGCCGAGGTCGGCGTCCCAGGGGTCCATCTGGTACCAGATTACCTTTCGGCCGGTTTTCGGGGCGAAAGAGCCGAGCATGGTGGACTTGCCCGACCCGGCCGGGCCGTGAACCCAGATAGCCGGTCGGCTAAGGCCCGCCCTAAAGAGGGTGAACAGCCTCTCCCTCTCCAGAACCTGGGTCAAAACGGGTTTTGAGATCTTGAGCGGTGGCATTGGCGCTTTCCTTGCCGGGTCTCCTCCGATTAGCAAACAACCGTCCGACGGAAGAAGATGAAAGGAAAAAAGTTTTGTCGCCAAGGGAGGAAACTACAATACAAACATAGCAAAAAACCGTTTGATTGCAAGCCATTTCGTAAATAAGCCCCCGAAATCACCCCTTCGGCAGGAAGAATTTTTGACGCGATATGTAAATGAAATGAAAGCGGCAGGGCCTAAGCTTTTAATAAATGAAGAAAAGCGCAAGGGGGACCGGGGTATTTTTTCTGGTCTCAGGGAGAAAGGAGACACCCATGTTAAGGAGAGTTGCAGATTCACTGTTCGGGGCCTTCGTGCTGGCGTTCGCAGCCGTTACGGCAACGATTCTCTTCAGGATTCCGGGGTTCTTCACCGTCTTCGCGCTCATAATCGCGACTATTCTCGGCGCGGGAGTGGCTGTGGAGATGACCAGAAGGTCTCTGACGAAGGCTCTTATCGCCTCGGCCGGAGAAAAAGAAGAAGCCGTGAAGTCCGGCGAAGAAAAAATAGCCCCCGACTTTGTAAGCGCCTGAGCAAAGTTCCTTTTGAGACTGTCCGGCGTCTGAGGGAATAAAGCGATAAACCGGCAAACTAAAGCCCCTCTTCCAGTGATGGAGGAGGGGCTTTCCTGTTATCCCGGAACGGAAATTAACGCATGGCGTCGAGAAGGTCCAGAAGATCGACCACGCGGTTGGAGTACCCCCATTCGTTGTCGTACCAGGTGATGGTCTTCAGCATCCTTCCGCCGACAACCTGCGTAAGCTCCGCGTCGAAGATGGCGGAGTGCGGGTCGCCGATGATGTCGCTCGAAACTATCGGCCCGGCCTTGTAGCGCAGGACCTTTTCGAGGCGAGGCGTCTTCGAGGCCTCCAGAACCGCTTCGTTGACCTCTTTTACCGTCACCGGCCTCTTCATCCAGGTCACAAGGTCCACCACCGAGCCGTCGGGAATCGGCACGCGCACCGCCATGCCGTCCAGCTTGCCCTTGAGGTCCGGCATGACCTTGCCCACCGCCCTGGCAGCGCCGGTGGAGGTGGGTATGGTGTTCTCGGCCGCCGCGCGGGAGCGCCTCCAGTCGGAGTGGGGAACGTCGGCGAGGCGCTGGTCGTTGGTGTAGGCGTGGACGGTGGTCATAAGCCCGCTTTCGATGCCGAAGGACTCGTGGAGTATCCTTGCGACCGGGGCCATGCAGTTGGTGGTGCAGGAGGCGTTGGAGACAATCTGGTGCTCGGGCCTAAGCGACCCTTCGTTGACGCCTATGACGATGGTCGCGTCTACCTCGTCCTTGGCGGGCACCGTCAGGATGACTTTTTTCGCGCCCGCCTCTATGTGCATCGCGGCCTGCTCCCGCTTGGTGAAAACGCCCGTGGCCTCGATTACGAAATCGATTTCGAGCGGCTTCCACGGAAGGGCGAGGGGGTTTTTCTCGGCCAGAATCTTCGTCTTCTGGTGGTCGGTTATCAAAATCCCCTCTTCAATCTTCGCGACTTCGCTGAAGGGCCCCATAACCGTGTCGTGGCGAAGGAGGTAGGCGAGCGCCTCGGGGGAGGCGAGGTCGTTTACCGCCACTATCTCCACGCCCTTTCTGGCGTTGAGGAGGCGGTAGACGCTACGGCCGATTCTTCCGAATCCGTTAATCGCGATTCTCATGACTTCCCTCCTTTATTGCAGAGAAGCTCGGCTGTTTCGAGCATCCTTTGCGCTATTGACCAGCCGTTGTCGAACCAGAGGAGGGTTTTTACCATCCCCCCCGCGAGGGCGATGGTGGCTGCGGAATCGAGGACGGCGGTGCGGGTGTCGCCGATGATGTCGCTGGAGACGATCTTCTCGTCGGTATAGCCCAGAAGGCCGTTAAGGTCGCCCTCGGCGGCTCTCATGAAGTAGCGGTTAACCTCTTCGGCGGTGAGCTCTCTTTTGAGCTTCGCGGTGAGGTCTATGTTGGAGCCCGCCGCCACGGGGACGTTGAGCGCAATCCCCTCGATCTTCCCCTTCACGGAGGGCATTATCTCTTCGACCACACAGGGTGCCCAGGTGTAGTTGGGGATGATGTTCTGTGCGGCGCTGCGGCTCCAGCGGCCCTTTGCCTTGCCCGCGTCGGAGAGCTGCTGGTCTCCTGTGTAGGCGTGGATGGTTGTCATTGAGGCAGCTTCGATTCCCACAGCCTCTTCGAGCACCTTCAAAGCAAGGGCGAGCGCCTGCACCGAACTGGAACCGCAGGAGATGACCCTCTCCCCGGAGGGAATGTTCTGGCAGTTGATGCCCCGCACAACCACCGGGGCGCAGGTGACGGGAGTGGAGGCGACCACGTAGCCCGCCCCTTCCGAGACGTGCTTGCCAAGCTCTTCCTTGCTGCCAAAGCGGCCGGTGCACTCGAAAACCACGTCCGCCTTGAGGCAGTCCCAGGCGATTGTGCCCGGTTCCGCCCGCCGGAGGAAGCGCGCCCTTTGTTTCTCGCAGGTTATGTAGTTTCCGTCGAGGGCGGCCCGAGTCTTGAAATTCCCCTCTACCGTGGAGTGGTTAAGGAGGTAGACCAGCGACTCCGGGTCGCCGTCGTCGCATACCGCGACGAACTCGATATCGGGCCGGTTGTAGCCGAGCCTGAAAAGCGCCCGTCCTACCCGGCCGAAGCCGACGATTCCAATGCGCAGTGTCATGTCAACGCTCCCCTTTAAAGTTAAAGGTTATCCCGTGGAGGTATTATACCCCGGATGGGAATTTTGTCCCGTAAAGAGGAGCATTTATAAAAAAATAAAAGGCTGCCCGAAGAGACCGCCTTTTACGGCGGTTTTCCTACTTTTTAATGAAGGTCACCGGCTTGTCGCACTTGGGGCAGGTTTTGGGTTTGCAGCGAGAGTCCTTTTCGGTACCGCAATCGGGGCATTTCCACACGGCCATTTTTTTCTCCTTGAAAAACTGCTGTTTCCACGATGTTTTGAACAGCCTTATCAATCTTCTATGACGGCTATCCGGTTCAAGTTGCGGAGCTTTTCCGCATAATCCATTCCGTAGCCCACCAGAAAACCGTCGTCGAGGGCGAACCCGGCGTAATGGACAGGAACTTCCACTTCCCGCCGCCCCTTCTTGTCCACGAGGGCGCAGACGCGGATTTTTTTCGCGCCGGATTTTTCAAGGGAATCGAGGAAGAAGCGCAGGGTGCGCCCCGAATCGACAATCTCCTCGACGACTATCACGTTTTTGCCCTCGCAGGAGAGCTTTTGCCCGAGGCCGCAGGCGACCTCCCCGCAGGAGACGGTTTTGTCGCCGTAGGAGGAGAGGCGGATGAAATCCACCTCGCAGGGGATTTTCAGCTTGCGGCAAAGGTCGGAAAGAAAGATGAAAGCGCCGGTCAGCACCCCGAGCAGGAGCACCTCCTCGCCCGCAAAATCCCTCTCTATCTCGGAGGCGACCCGCGCGACCTCCCTGTCGATATCCCCGGCGTCAAAGAGAGTTTTCATCTCACAGCTTCCGGCCGGGGAAGAGGACCACCAGCGCCCGCGCCGTCTCCTCGCTTATGGCGCGGAAGGCGTGGGGAATGTCGGAATCGAAGTAGAGACAGTCTCCTGTCTCCAGCTTCCAGCGCCCCTCGTCGCTTATGAACTCCGCCCTGCCGCTGATTATGTAGACGCACTCCTCGCCGTCGTGGCTGTAGTAGCGAAGGCTCTTGTCGCTGGCTTTCGCGAAGGTGACGAGGAGGGGCTGCATGGATTTTTTCGCCTTGTGAATTTCCAGGGATTCGTAGCTGTACCCCATCTCGTCGCTGGGGTGGTGAGGCCTCGGCCCGACCAGCTTGCGCTCCGCCTGGCGGGTCACCGAGACGCGGACATCTTCTTCCTCCTCCTGAAAAAAGAAGGAGATGTTCACCCCCAGAGCCCTGGCGATTCTCATCAGGGTCGCCACGGGGGGCACGACGTGGCCGTTTTCTACCTGCGAAAGAAGGGGTTTGGAGAGCCCCGTCTTGTCGGAAAGCTGCTGCAGGGTGAAATCGAGTTCTCTCCTGAGCCTGCGGATCTTGTCGCCGATGGCGAGATCCTTTACGTCTTCTTCCAGCCCCTTCATTTTTCCCTCGACCTGAATGCACAGCCTTGCGGCATGAAATAATGCAACCGTTGTTTGATGAAAAGTTTTTTATCCCCGGCCCTTGGTGGTGTATACTGTTCAC
The DNA here is from genome assembly GCA_004322275.1 of bacterium. Lineage (NCBI taxonomy): Bacteria > bacterium. Next base: position 164,087 of record SCTA01000005.1, on the reverse strand, counting down.
CCTCAATTAATACCATAATTCACCGTTCCGGGAGGTAAGATAAAGATGGATCTCGCCAAGGAAAAGGTATTCTTTGACGCATGGACCCAGGCCGAAGCCGCCGCGACAAAGATGCTGGCCTATCTTAACGAACTTAGAATACAGCGCGGCGTTTTGATGCACGTTTACGGGCGCTCGATAGCCAAAGTCTCCTCGGTGGACGTAATAAAGGTTCACCGCTACGCGAAACTGATTACCGGCGAAGACCTCACTGTGGAAGAGACCTTCCCGGTGCTGGAGGCCCTTTGCAGGCTCGATCTCAGCCCCTGCAGGATAGATCTCGGCAAGCTGACCTACAAATTCAAAAAGTCAGGGGCCTCCTCGGTGGACGCCTTTGTCGCGAAGGAGCTTGAAAGCGTCTGCACCGGGCTCCATCCCGTCCTCCGGAAGCCCCAGGACCTGGTCCTCTTCGGCTTCGGCAGGATAGGACGCCTCGTGGCCCGCATTCTGGTGGACAAGGTGGGCAAGGGCGACAAGATACGCCCCAGCGGCATAGTCGTAAGGCGCAGCACCCCGGACGACCTCGAAAAGCGCGCCGCGCTCCTTCGCTACGACTCCATTCACGGCAAGTTCCCCGGCACCATAGAGATGGACGCCGAAGAAAACGCGATTATAGCCAACGGCAACCTGATGCGCCTCATAGACTCGGCCAACCCCGAGGACATAGACTATACCAAGTACGGCATCGAGGACGCCATTCTCGTGGACAACACGGGGAAATTCACCGACCGCGCGGGCCTTTCGAGACACCTCAAGGCCAAAGGCATAAAGAAGGTTCTTCTCTCCGCCCCCGGCAAAGGCGACGTGCCCAACATCGTCTACGGGATCAACCACGAGACCCTCGACCCCGACGAGCAGATCGTCTCCGCGGCGAGTTGCACCACCAACGCCATCGCCCCGGTGCTGAAGGTCGTCAACGACAGGTACGGCATAGTCAACGGCCACATCGAATCGATCCACTCCTACACCAACGACCAGAACCTGATTGACAATTTCCACAAAAAGCCGCGCAGGGGCAGGGCCGCCGCGCTGAATATGGTCATCACCTCCACCGGAGCAGCCGGGGCCGTCTCCAAGGTCCTGCCCGAGCTCAAGGGGAAAATGACCGGCAACGCCATTCGCGTGCCCACCCCCAACGTCTCGATGGCCATCCTCAAGCTCTCCCTTGAAAAGCCGACCTCGAAAGAGGAGATAAATTCCTACCTGCGTTCGATCTCGCTCAACAGCCCGCTGCAGAACCAGATCGACTACATCTCCTCCCACGAACTTGCCAGCTCCGACATCATCGGCTCGCGCCACGCCGGAGTGGTGGACGGGGAAGCGACGCTGGTTAACGAAGCCGATCCGCGAAACATCGTCCTCTACGTCTGGTACGACAATGAGTTCGGCTATACCTGCCAGTTGATGAGAGTTGTGCAGCAGATGGCGGGGATTAATCTGCCGGAACTGCCCAACATGTAAGTCGGCTTCCTCTTTCGGCGAAGGTCAGCGTCGTTTCTCGGGCGCGGGTCTTGGCGTAGAAACGCTACTGCCTGCGACCGCGCGCCCTGCGGACTCCTTGCCCTTCGCCGAAATAGTTTGCCGATTGAAAACCAAAATGCGATAAACAAAAAAGGGAGCGCCCCGACGGACGTTCCCTTTTTCAGTCACTATTTTATAGTTTGTCAGCTTTCGTCTCATGTAGGTCGCCTTTCGCTCCGCTCAAAGCGACCTACATGGCTAAAGCCCATCCAGAGCTGCCTCTTGTCTTTTCAGTTGGCTTTGGATTTTTTCGCCAAGCGAGGCGCCGCCGAGCAAGGGCGCGAAGACAGTATCGTGAATACGGCAAGCGCCCTGCGCAAGGCGGCAACGACGCATGGCGGAAAAAGCCGAAGCCAAGGCAGGACTATAGGCAAAAAAAGGCCCCCTGGGGTTGGGGGCTTGGGGAAGAGGTCTCGCATCGCGAGCCCTGGCAATAAACTTGTCGTTTTGCTGTTTACGGGTCCGGTTCCTGCCGCCCGTACTTGTCTTGATAAACTGCAATAGCCGTGCCAACCCTTAAAACGCCGTTTTCAGGGATTTTTTATGCGTTTGAGTTGAAAAATTGGGTGAAAAGACCCAATGGAGAGATTTGCGGGCGGTTATTTGACCTAATGTGTCAAGTTATTCTCCGGACGGACGTGTGAAAATCACCATAACGGGTTCGCCGGGAGCGGCGGTTCCGGTACATTTTCCGCAGCCTTCTTCGCCCCCCGCTTCCTCTGCCGGGACAACCCTGACCTCGAAGCCGAGCTCTTCATACTCAGCCACGGCCTCCCGAAGCCTTTCCCCGGAAGCGCTGTGCCTTCTGGTCCAGCCTTCGTCTTCGCGGATTTTCATCTTTTGAGCGTTTTTCGGTGAAGGTCGTAAGCGAAGAGAGCCGCCCCGAGCGCGCCCGCTATCTGGGTGTCGAGGGAGGGTTTGAGGGCCGTCACGCCGATTATTTTCTCGATTCTTTTCACGACCCCGATGTTTTTGGATATTCCGCCGGTGATAATGAATTCCTTTTCCACGCCCAGCCTTTTGAGGAGGGCGGCAACCCTCTCGGCCATGGCGCGGCAGTAGGAGGCGATAACCATGTTCTTGGACCACCCCTCTTTCAATCTCGCCATCGCCTCGGTCCGGGCGAAGACGACGCAGACGTCGGAGACGGCGGGGGGCTCTTCGGGTATGTCGAAGGAGCGCTCCCCGATCTCGCCGATGGGGACTTCCAGCAGGTCGGCGATTACCTCCATGCCCCTGCCGGTCCCGGCGGCGCACTTGTCGTTCATCAGAAAGTCCGTCACCCTCCCGGTCTCGTCTATGCGTATCGCCTTGAGATCCTGCCCTCCCATGTCGAGGATGGTGCGTACAAAGGGGCCGCCTATGTAGTGAGCGCCGCGCCCGTGGCAGGCTATCTCGGTTATCGTCTTGTCGGCGAAGGGGACGTTGACCCTGCCGTAGCCGGTGCCGACAATGTAATTTACCGCCTCACGCGGCATTCCGGCCTCCTCAAGCGCTCCGTCAAGCGCGAGGCGTGCGGCCTCGGGGGAGCTGGAGCCGGTGCGTATCGTATTCCAGGCGAAGAGGCGGCCGTCGAGGCAGAGTACCGCCTCGGAGCTTACGCTTCCCACGTCTATCCCGGCGGTTATCGACTTCGCCGCGCGCCAGTCCAGGGTCGCGTCGTGCCAGCGCCCCTCGCTCCAGCGCCAGAATTCCTTTCCGTCGGCGGTCATGCTCCCTCCCCGAGATGCGCGCGGGCGATCAGGGCGGCCCCGAGCGCGCCCGCGTGGGCGGGAGCCTCCGGGACGAGCAGCTCCACCCCGGCGAGGGATTCTCCGAGGCAAACCCTGAAGGTGGGGTTAAGCGCCATGCCGCCGAAGAAAGAGGCCCTGTCCCTTCGCCCCAGCCTCTTGGCCATTGCCGCAACCCGGACGGCGATTGAGCTGTGGACGGCGCGCGAGATCTCTTCGAGGGGTATGTTTTTGTGGATCATCCCGACCACCTCGGATTCGGCGAAGACGGCGCACTGGGAATTCATCTCGACCCCTCCCTTCGCCCGAAGTCCCGCCTCGCCGAACTCCCGGAGGGTCATCGAGAGCGCCCTCGCCATGGCGTCGAGAAAGGCTCCGGAGCCCGAGGCGCACTTGTCGCTCGCCGCCGAATCCAGCACCTTTCCCCTGCCGTCGGTAAGGAGCACCGTCGTCTCCTCCGCGCCCACCTCGATTATCATCTCCACTCCGGGGTACAAAAAAATCCCTGCTGAGGCGGCGGCGGTAAGGCCGGTGACTTTTGAACCGGCGAAATCCACTCCCGCGCGGCCGACTCCGGTCGCCGTGACGTGCAAGACCTCTCCGGCGGTCAGCCCCGCCAGCGAAAGGACTTCGTCCCAGGCTTCCCTGGCCGCGTCCGGTGTCCGGCCCTCCCCCCTCGCCGAGGAACGGGCGAGGACGAGGTTATCCCCGAGGATTACCGCCTTCGTCTCCCTCGAACCCGCGTCAATTCCCGCCGTTATAGTCTTTTTGCTCTTCAAAACGTTTATTCCAGCCCCAATTCTTCCAGTTCTTCTTCCGAAAAGCCGAAATGATGTCCAACCTCGTGTATAATGGTATCTCGTATCGCTTTTTCGACGGATTCGCCGGTTTCGCGGCAGTGGAGCTCGATCGCCCTCTGAAAGAGAAGAATCTGGTCCGGCAGGGTTACCGGGACGTCCAGACTCCTTGCAAGAAGAGGGTCTCCCTGATACAAACCGAGCAGATCGAACTCGTCAACGAGATCGAGTTCCCGTATCATCTCCTCGTCCGGTACGGGAAGAACGATAAACACCACGTTTTCAAGATACCCGAGTATCTGCTCCGGGAGCGAGTCTATCGCCCTCCCGGCCAGCTTTGAAAAACCTTTCTCGTCCATATGTCGAGGATAGAATTAAATCATCCGGCGGTCAATGACAGCCGCCAGGGGAGAGTTTGAAATGCGCCGCCAGCCAAAGTGGACCGATACGCTACTCCTTTTGTCCCTCCTTCTGCTCCTCGCGGGGTGCGCCGCCCTCCAGCCGGTGACCCTCGCTCCGGGGAAGGTCGATCTGACCCCCGTCGGACAGGTTTCGGAGGGGCGCTGGTTCATCTGGGTGGATGAGGTCGCCGACCTGCGCGGAGCGCCTGCGCCCGAGTGGTTCGGCGAGCTTGACTTCCGCTTTCACGAGCAAAACGCCCCCGCCTATCTTAAACCCGCTCCCAAGGACTATTTAAAGGAGAATTTCTCGCGGATGCTCCTCGACGCCGGGCTTGAAGCCTCCAAGAAAGAGATGGCGAGCGTCTACGCGAAGGTCGAGCTTCTGAAATTTCAGGCGAAACGAAATTCCGTGGGGATAGCCGACGAGCTGGCGGTCGAAATCGATTACCGGGTGACCTTCACGAAGGCCAACGGCGAGGTAATCGGCACCATTAAAGCCCCCGGGACCCAGACGATGAAAACCCCCTCCGGCGGGCCTGAAAGCCTCGAAAAGATGACTAGGGAGGTGGTGAAATCCAGCCTCGAAGCGCTGGCAAAATCGGACGTTTTTCTTGCCGCCGTCAAAGCGGGTGCGAAGTAGTTTTGCTGACGATTTTTTAACGAGGACTGCGAAATGGAATATGACGCGATTATCGTAGGCGCGGGCCCCGGAGGGCTAACCGCCGGACTCTATCTGGCGCGGGCGGGTAAAAAGACCCTCTGCCTCGAACAGGGAAAGGTCGGCGGGCAGATCGCCACCACCTCCCACCTCGAAAATTACCCCGGCTTTCCCGGAGTAATCTCGGGCGGCGCACTCATGGAATCCTTCGAGAAGCAGGCGAGCGGTTTCGGCCTCGAAATAATGAACGGCAGGGTTGACGGCTTCAAGGTAGACGGCGCTTTCCGGGAGGTCTCGGTGAGCGGCTTTCCCTTCCGGGCGAAAGTTATCATCATAGCCACCGGGCTGGTCCAGAAGCTCGGAATCCCCGGCGAGGAGGAGTTTCTGGGGCGAGGGGTCTCCTACTGCGCCACCTGCGACGGCGCTCTCTACCGCGAGAGGGCGGTGGCGGTGACGGGAAGCTCCGAGTGGGCGCTGGAAGAGGCCCTCTTCCTCACAAAATTCGTCTCCAAGCTCTACCTGGTAACCCAGCTTCGGGAACTCACCCCCTCAAGCGAACTCAAAAAAGAACTCCTCTCAAAGCCCTGCCTCGAAGTGGTCCCCTCCTCAACTCCCCTCGAAATCTCGGGCGACCTGCGGGGAGTCAACGGGCTCAAGGTCTCCACCCCTGCGGGTGAAAAGTCCCTCGCCGTGGACGGCGTCTTCATCTTCTCCGGCAAGAAGCGCCCCGGAACGGAATTCCTGGGCGGTCAGGTAAAACTCGACGACGCGGGCTACGTGGTCACCAAGGAAAACTGCGAGACCTCGGTGGAAGGGGTTTACGCCATCGGCGACGTGAGAAGGCCCTACTTCCGGCAGGTCGCCACCGCCGTCGGCGACGGCGCGACGGCCGGGATGGACTGCCTTCGCCACCTCAAGGGGGAAGCCGGTTGAGGCTGGCGGTACTCTCGGACATCCACGGCAACCTTACGGCGCTTGAAGCGGTTCTTCTGGACATCACGAAGCGGGGCGTGGACGGAATCATCCACCTCGGCGACCTGGTCGGCTACTTCCCCCGCCCCAACGAGGTAGTGGCGAGGATACGGGCGGAGGGTATAGACGGAGTAATCGGCAACTACGATCTCGCCGTCTGCCACCCCGACCCGGAAGAGGCGGTGGCGAAATACCTAAAGCCCGGCATCTCCGAAAAGCGAAAGCAGGTCTATTACTGGACGAGGGAAAACACCTCCGACGCCACCAGGGAATATCTCTCGAAAAACCCGGCGGGAATTTACGTCGAGGAGGGAGACAGGACCTTCCTCTTCACCCACGGAAGCCCGGAGAAGGTGAACGAATACCTCCTCCCCGAGGTTACGGACGAGCGTCTTTCGGTCCTTTTCGACAAGTCGGGGGCGGACGTTCTCGTCGTCGGCCACACCCACCTGCCGATGGCGCGTGAGGTGGGGGGGAACCTTCTTCTCAACCCCGGAAGCGTGGGAAAACCCAAGGACAACGACCCGAGAAGCTCCTACATGATCATCGACACCGAAAACGGTTTCGAGGCTCTTCACATACGGGTAACATTTGATGTTGAATCTGTAGCAAGGGATTGTGTATTATCCGGCCTTCCGTTTTGACCGGCGGCGGATTCCCCAGTCGCATCTTTTCCGCCCCCGGCGTCGTCATGTCCTCGCTCAAGGGCTCGCCGTAGCGCTGCTACTGCCTCGCCCTCTCGCTGCGGGATTCCTTGCCGGGAACGGAAAAACCGCGCCTGATTGTGAGGCCGATTACAGGAGGCTCATCTCCCGAATCCGGCAAACTATTTCGGCGAAGGGCAAGGAGTCCGCAGGACGCGCGACGAAGACAGTATCGAGAATACGGCGAGGAGCGCGTCCGAGAAACGACGCAGCCATTCGTCGAAAGAGAAGCCGGGATAAATCATATTACGGGATGTGGCGCAGCCTGGTAGCGCGTCTGCTTCGGGAGCAGAAGGTCGCTGGTTCGAATCCAGTCATCCCGACCATCTATAAAAAACGCCTCGCACCGCCTTGACAGGCATGCGGGGCGATTTTTTTGCCCGACGAACTCCCCTTTTTCGTGTAATCTAAAAAACGAGCCGCAATAAAACAGGAAGGCCCAAAGGAGGTCACATGCTCGCACGCCACATAATGACTTCTCCGGTATTCACAGTACCGCCCGATATGCCCGTTCTCGAAGCCACCCGCCTGATGAAGGAAAAGAACATCTCCCGCCTTCCCGTGGTAGACAAGGGAAAGCTGGTCGGGATAGCCACCAAGGACAGGCTTCTTCGCGCCGCCCCCTCCAACGCCACCTCGCTCAGCCTCCACGAGCTGCACTACCTTTACGGCAAGCTCACCGTCGCCGAGATAATGCAAAGAAAGGTAGTCGTCGCAAAACCGGACGACACGATGGAGGCCTGTGTCCGCCTCGCGCAGGACAACCACGTCGGCTGCCTGCCGGTGGTGGAAGACGGCAGGGTCGTCGGAATCCTCACCACCAACGACCTCTTCTACGTCGTGATGAACCCCATCCTCGGCATCGGCGAAGGCGGCTCGCGCATAGCCGTCAGGCGCTGCGCCAACGCCGGAGAGATCGGCAAGGCGATACAGTGCGTGGTGGACATGGGGCTCGACCTCACGAACGCCGCCTACATGCCCAGCAGAAGGGGCGACGAAAAGGACCTCTTCCTCCATATATCCGAGGACAATCCCGACAAGCTGGTTGAGTGCATGAAGGCCAAGGGGTTGGACGCGGAAGGCAGAGCCCGCTAAATATCCGGCTTCCTATTTCGACGAAGGGCCGCGTCGTTTCTCGGGCGCGGGTCTTGGCGTAGTCACGCTACAGCCTGCGACCGCGCGCCCTGCGGACTCCTTGCCCTTCGGCGAAATAGTTTGCCGGGGGCTCGCTATCTCTTTTGAGCAGCCTAAGCGTCTTCGTTCTTCTCGATGGCGTGTTCGAGCGCCGCTGTGTGGATTTCACCGGCTACGTGCAGGGGGTTTTGCAGGTAGAGGTTGGCGCTGGTTTTGGCGAAACAGTTGAACTGGGTCGCCAGCCCGATGCGGGGGAGGGCCTCCTCCACGGTGAGGCCGATTACCGCCTTCGCCGCCTCCCAGGTGGCCCCGCAGGGAGCACCGCGAAGAACTCTGATACTTGCTATTCTCCCCTCGCCGTCTACCTCCACCTCGAACTCCGGCGCGCCGAACTGCTCGGCGTAAGAGCCGAGCCGCTCTATGCGCCCCAGTGAGCAGCAGGTGCAGGGGGAAACCGCGCCGGGAATCTTGCGACCGGTGGCGATAACCTCCTTGCCCAAGGCCTTCGCCCTATCGAGGAGAAACCCCGAAAGGTCGGGGTGGTAGAGGTGGTCGAGGACGAGGTCGGCATCCGCGATAAGTTCGTCGGCGTTTTTCGGAAAATAGCTCTCCGGGTCATCCACGATGGGTGCCGAGGGGCTTCCGGCATCGACGACGGTCAGCGCGATATCACGGCCAAACTCCCCGATACCCTTCACTTTTCCGGCCCCGAGGCCGCATCGCTGAAAAACCAGAATCTTTTGCATCGCTCCGACTCTTAACCGTTTAAAGACCAAGGCGTTTGTGACACAATCTTGTAAAATAAAAAAGGCAAAACAAAAATAACCCACTTATTGCCCGGGTGGTGGAATAGGCAGACACAAGGGACTTAAAATCCCTTGCCTGAAAGGGCGTACGAGTTCGACCCTCGTCCCGGGCACCAAGCAATAACAAGGGGTTACGGTTTTTGACCGTAACCCCTTTGGTTTGCCGGGTGTCCTTGTGGGTGTCCTTCGCAGGGAGCACCGCCCGAACTATGGCGTTGACGGTTTTTCTTTTCTCAAATTTTAAGAACATGGTATATTTAAGAGTAGTTTTAAGTCTTAGAGTTTATAGTATTCATAAAAGATGTTTAATATTACAAAGAGCCGGACATTAGCAGGTATTTGGCATATTAGCCTTTAGGGCGAGGGATTGTATTGGGCAAGAAGCATCTATCAGGGAGAAATAAAAGTCTCATACTGATACTGGCCGCCACTGGCTCCGTAGTCGTAATTATAGTACTGTTTGAACTGTATGCAAGGATGACCTCTCCCTATATAATCAGGGTAAACACGCCCGGCGTTTCGGGCGTTTATTCGCAGGGCGATTACAGCTATTATATTGACAGTGTGAGCGGAAGGCGCTTGATTCCAAACAGCAACGTAATTATCAAAAATCATTTCAGAAGCGGGCTTGATGTACCTATAAATATAAATTCCGATGGCTTCCGGGGCAGCAATATCGAAAAAGAAAAAAAGGGCAAGCGAATCATCGTCCTCGGTGATTCCATCACATTGGCCGACGACCAGCCGATAGATAATACCTTTGTTTACAAGGTGGAAAGCATTCTTAAAAACAAGCGGGACGTCCAGGTCATTAACGCGGGTGCAGACGGCATAGGCACTAAAGACGAAATTGACATACTGGAACAGCAAGGACTCAAGCTTAAACCCGATATGGTAGTAGTTGCTTTTTATTTAAATGATCTGAATTTACCCGATCGCTTCGCAGCCTGTCTGGCGAATCCCGGATTTATCAGGAGGAACAGCGTGCTGGCCGAGACGATTTACAGGGCTTACAAGAAGCGCCAGTACGAAAACAATCTGCAGGACTATAGCGTGGTTGAATGGACAAGGTTCGATCCCCCGCCGGACATTCAGACAAACAGAGAGGCATTTCTTCGCTATGCCGCTTCGGCTGAAAAAGACTGGGGGGTTGCATGGCAGCCCGGAAAATGGCGAGTTATAGAGGAACAATTCGACAGGCTGAACCGTCTTTCTCGCGAATATGACTTTCAGGTTGTCGTGGTATCCTTCCCCGTGATCTTTCAAACTTTGACGGATTACACGGAGGATTACCCGCAGCGCAATCTGGAAACCCTTTCCGTAAAGAACAGGTTTTTCTTCCATGACTTGCTGCCGGCGTTCAGGGAAAACATTAACAGCATGCCGATTTTCACGGACTGGTGTCATCTGACCACCTCCGGGCATGATCTGGTAGCGAAAAATATCTCGCCATTCCTGGAGTTTGTCATTTCCTCAAAAGATGCCCCTCCTCCCGAAGCGTTCACCGGAAGCCGGTAAGGCGAAAAGCCATGAAGCGTTTATGGCCGCTGGCCGGGTCCGCCGCTCTCCGAACCTCCAATACCTGCCGTATGTGTAGATGACTGCGATCCTCGGAATTTCGGCTCTGTATCATGACTCTGCAGCCGCGCTTGTCGTTGACGGGCGGATAATCGCCGCAGCCCAGGAGGAACGTTTTACCCGGATAAAGCACGATGCTTCCCTGCCGGTCAATGCGATAAGATATTGCCTGCAGGAAGGATGCGTGACGGCGGCCGACCTGGATTTTGTGGGCTTTTACGAAAAGCCTCTGATGAAACTGGACAGGCTGCTAAGCACTTATCACTCCGTTGCGCCAGCCGGGTTCCCGTCATTTTTAAAAGGAGTCCCCTCCTGGCTCAGAAAAAACTTTTCCCTCGAAAGGGAGCTGCGATCAGCTGTCGGCGAAGGCTACAAGAAACGTTTCGTCTTCGCTGAGCACCACGAATCGCACGCAGCCAGCGCCTTTTTCCCATCTCCTTTTGAAGAGGCCGCCATACTGACCGTCGACGGGGTTGGAGAATGGGCGACGGCGGCGCTGGGACTCGGCAAAGGCAACAGCATATCTCTTACCAGCACGATGCATTTTCCTCATTCCCTGGGCCTTCTGTACTCGGCGTTCACCTATCACTGCGGCTTTACCGTAAATTCCGGAGAATATAAGTTGATGGGGCTGGCGCCCTACGGAGAGCCCCGTTATGCCGGCCTGATCCTGGAAAAGCTGATCGACCTGAAGGAAGACGGCTCATTTCGCATGGATATGTCTTTTTTCGATTACTGCCAGGGCCTGAAGATGACCTCGGAAAGGTTCGACAAGCTCTTCGGCGGCCCGCCGCGCAGAAAAGGCATGCCTGTAACCCGGCGCGAGATGGATATGGCAGCTTCCGTACAGGTTGTAGCCGAGGAGATACTTTTGCGGATGGTTCGTCATCTGCATTCGCTTACGAACGCGCAAAATCTTTGCATGGCGGGAGGAGTGGCGCTCAACTGCGTTGCAAACGGCCGCATCATACGGGAGGGGCCTTTCAAAGAGGTGTGGATCCAGCCCGCCTCTGACGACGCCGGAGGAGCACTGGGAGTTGCGCTTCTGATCTGGCACCAGATGATCGGCAACCGGAGACGCCCCGAGCCGGGAGACTCCCAAATGGGGTCGTTGCTTGGACCCCGTTTTGACAACGAGGCGGTAGAAAGCCTTCTTGAGTCAAATAACGCTAAATACAGGCTGTACGACTCCGAGACCGAACTTTTGGACGAAGCGGTGCGCCTGCTTGAAGGGGGAAAGGTTCTCGGCTGGTTCCAGGGCAGAATGGAGTACGGTCCCAGAGCGCTGGGGAACCGCTCCATACTGGGGGACCCTCGCTCCGATAAAATGCAGGGGTTTATGAACCGGAAAATCAAATTCCGGGAATCGTTCCGGCCCTTCGCGGCCTCGGTACTCAAAAGCGCGGCGGGCGATTATTTTGAAATGAAACCGGACGAACCGGCGGGGCCGTACATGCTGATGGTGACGGACGTGGACTCCTCGAAGCGATTAACGCTCACTCGCGAACAACAGGGTCTCTGCGGCTTTGATAAACTCCCGGCCGCGAGGTCTCTCATACCGGCGGTTACTCATGTGAACTGCTCCACCAGAGTGCAAACCGTTGACAATGGCAGACACGGGCGTTTTTACAGGCTTCTTGAACGGTTTTCGGAGCGGACGGGGTGCAGCGCCCTTGTAAATACAAGTTTTAATGTGAGAGGCCAGCCCATAGTATGCACCCCCGAAGATGCTTATCGCTGTTTTTTGTCCACTCAAATGGATGCGATGATAATCGAAGATTATCTGCTGATGCGCGAGGAACAACCTCCCCTTGCCGGAGCAAACGGCGGGGAAAAGAGCAACCGCTCCCGGCGCTGGCTTGAAAGCAGCCTGTTCGCGATGAGCCAAAATCCCTCCGGAAGTGAACTCAGGCTGTTTTCGGCGGTCTGGATGCCGCTGTTTCTTGTTGCGGCAGGCGCGTTGCTTTGCCGCCTACCCGGTGTCTTTCCCGCTACGATAGCCCTGTGGACATCAGCGCTGCTGTCATTGACGATTGGTCTTTATCGCCCGGACAAGATGAGGTTGGCGTACATGGCGCTAAACCTTGTAACCGCACCAATCGGGCTGGCGGTTTCAACGCTTGCCATGTCAATGGTTTACTTTTTTGTCATAACCCCCGTCAGCCTGGCTATCAAACTGTTTGGTCGTGATCCGCTGTCGAGGAAAATCAACTCGCGTCAAAGCAGCTACTGGGCTCCACGGCAACAGTCCGACGACCCCGGCCGCTGGTTTCGCAAGTTCTGATTTGGAGACAGGCCTATGTCCGGCATTCATAACGATGAAGATGAGATGGCCAGATTGTCCGAAAAAAAAGCGCCGGGTTTTTTTAGGGAACTCCTCTCTCTGCTGGCGCACAATAAAAAATGGTGGCTCATCCCCGCCCTTATCATGATGCTGATCCTGAGCTTCTTGATCCTGCTCGCCGGTTCCGGCGCCGCTCCGTTCATATACACACTGTTTTGACCGAGTATTTATTGTACTAAGTGACCCCCTTGCACCCCCTACTCCGCCTTCTTCTCGTACTTCGTCCCGTACCCCGGATTCGTCTCGGGTCTTATGGCGTTGGGGTAGTTCCAGTCGGTCTTGACGTCCACGGAGATTCCCTTGATCTTCTTGAAGACCTCGTAAGGCTGCTGGATTCCGATGAAGCTGTCGTAGATGCGGCCGCCCTTCGAGGTGGTGTTGCCGGAAAAAGCCCTGATAGTCCCGACGCAGAGGCTGTTTTCAACCGGTCCCACGTTCACTTCCATGTCCGCGATTTTGTCGTAATCCACGGTCTTGAAGTCCGTTCCCCAAAAGCCGCTTCGCAGCATCAGTCTTTTTGTGGTGACCGCGTAAAAAGTATTCCCGTGGACGAGGAAGAGCCGCACCATGTTGGCTATGCCGAGCCAGCAGGGGGCGGAATGGAGGAGCAAAAAGGGCACCGCGAAGAACAAGGGCGCGTTGGAATCGCCGGAAAACATTTTGGTCGCGAAAAAGAAGTCGAACGCCCCCCAGAGAAGGCCGATTATCAGGAACGGCACCCCCGTGAGCATGAAGACGGTGAAGTTTGGCTTCCCGACCCACAGAAGCTGCTCGTCGTCGTCCTTTACCGCTCCGAACTGGGCGGGAAGATTCAAATCTGTCCTCATCGCTCTCACTCCTCCAGCTTTCTCATCATCTCGGCGAAGAAATTCTTCGCCATCTGCGCGTTTTCCTCTTCGCTGCGCTCGGGCTGCGCTCCGCCGCGCTCGGTTAGCTCCACCGGGACGTCGTGGAGGTAGCGCGAGGGCTCGGCGCGCTTTTTAGAACCCCTGCGGTTTCTGGAAAGAGCCCGCGAGAGATAGAGCTTTTCCTTCGCCCTCGTCATGCCGACGTAGCAGAGCCTTCTCTCCTCGTCGATGCTCTCCGGGCTCCCCCTGTCGGGGTTCATCGGCAAGAGCCCCTCCTCCATGCCGCAGAGGAAGACGACGGGGAACTCCAGTCCCTTGGCGGAGTGGAGGGTCATAAGGGTTATACCCTCCGTCTCCTCGTCGTCTCTGTTGTTCGGGGGGTCGAGGGTCACCGATTCGAGAAAAGCGCCGATCTGGAGCTTTCCCTTCCCCCTCCCGCACGCCGCCACCGCCTCGACCATCTCCATGAGGAGGGCGGTGCGAAGCTCTATCGCCCTCGGCGATTCATAGGAGGCGGCTATCTCCTCCCTGAACCTGGCTTCGGAGATAAACTGGGTGAGGCCGTCGGGGGTCAGCCCCTCACTCTGGAACCTCGCCCTCCACCTTCCGACGAGGTCGAGCAGGGAGAGAGCGCCGTTTCTCGCCGGTCCGTTGGCTATCGACTTCGCCTCTTCGGAGAGAATGTAGAAGAAGGGCTTCCCGGCGCTCTTGGCCTTTTCCCCGAGGGACAGAAGGGTCTGGTGGCCGAGGCCGCGCCGGGGGACGTTGGCTATTCTGAGCAGGCTGGCGTCGTCGGAGAGATTGTTCATCACCTTTAAATAGCTGATGAGGTCGCGCACCTCCTTGCGGTCGAAAAAGCGCGTACCGCCCACGACCGTGTGGGGGAGGTTCTGCGCCCGTAGCGCCATCTCGAAGGGCCGTGACTGACCGTTGGTCCGGTAGAGCACCGCGTAGTGGCTCCACGGCCTCCCCCGGCGGAAGCGGTCGGCCAGTATCGCCGAGACCACCCTTTCGGCCTCGTCGCTTTCGTCTTCGGCCTCTATGAAGCCGAGCAGTTCTCCCTTTTTGCCCTCCGCCCGCAATTTCTTGGGGTGGCGCGAGACCAGCTTTTCGACCACCGCGTTGGCGCTGTCGAGTATCGTGGGCGTCGAACGGTAGTTGCGGTCGAGGACGATGGTTCTGGCGCCGGGGAAGTGCTCGGGGAATTTCAGAATTAGCTCCACCCTCGCACCGCGCCAGCCGTAGATCGCCTGATCGTCGTCGCCGACGACGCAGATGTTGCCGCTGTCCGAGGAAAGCTGGCGCAAAAGCTCGAACTGGACGAGGTTGGTGTCCTGATACTCGTCCACCAGTATGTGGGAGAATTTCCCCTTCCACGAGTTCGCGGCGTCAACATAGCGCCGGAGGATGCGGAGAGGGAGGAGCAGAAGGTCGTCGAAATCGGCGGCGGCCTGGGCCCGGAGGAGCTTTTCGTAGATGGAGTAGGCTTCGGCGAGGGGGCGAAGCTCTCGGGATTCGGTCTCAAGCGCCTCTTCCGGGGTCTTCGCGTCGTTTTTCCAGAGCGAGATTGTCTCGCCGAGAAGGGAGGGGTCCACCGGGAGGGAGAGATCTCGCACCAGCTGGGTTATCATCGACCGCCTCTCCCCCTCGGAGAGAAGGGAAAAACCGTGGGCGAGGCCGATGCGTTTCCCTTCGGCCTTGAGGATTTTAAGCCCTAGAGAATGGAAGGTGGAGATCGTCACGCCCTCGGCGGTCTTCTCTCCGACCAGCGCCTTAACGCGCCCCTCCATCTCCCTCGCGGCCTTGTTGGTGAAGGAGAGGGCGAGGATTCGCGAGGGGTCGGTGCCGCGCCCGATGAGGCGGGCTATGCGGCAGGTGATGACGCGCGTCTTTCCGCTGCCCGCCCCGGCGAGAACCAGCAGCGGCCCCTCGCCGTGGTTCACGGCTTCCTGCTGTTCGGGATTCAGTCCTTCGCGCCTTGCCATCTTCGGGGTATCCGCAAATTAAAAAGGGCTCCGGAGGTTACCGGAGCCCGATGCTGGCATTGGTGGGCGATGCAGGGTTTGAACCTGCGACCCCTGGCATGTGAGGCCAGTGCTCTACCGCTGAGCTAATCGCCCGTGAGCCCCTGCTTATACTAGAACGAAGCGTCCCCGGTCAACCGGATTAAGCCAAAAGATCCATCAGTTCGTCCAGATTTCCTATCGGGTGAAGCTCCGCCCCCTTCGCCGCCGGACTCTTTGAAAGCTCCTTCGACTGCCTCGCGGGGAGAATCATCTTTTTAAAGCCAAGCTTCAACGCCTCGCGCACCCTGTCCTCGGCGCGGGAAACGCCTCGAACCTCCCCGGCGAGCCCCACCTCGCCGAAAAAGACGGCGTCCTGGGGAAGGGGGCGGTTGGTGTAACTGGAGAGTATGGCGGCGACGAGGCCGAGGTCGCCGGCGGGCTCGGAGACCTCAAGGCCGCCCGCAACGCTTACGAAGATATCCTGTCCGCAGAGGGAGAGCCCCAGCCTCCTGTCGAGGAGCGCGGAGAGTATCTGCACCCGGCTGCGCTCGACCCCGGAGACGGTTCTCTGGGCGGTGCCGAAGGTCTGGGGGGCGACCAGAGCCTGTATTTCCACCAGCAGCACCCTCGTGCCTTCAAGGCAGGGGACGACAGCCGAGCCGGAAGCGCCCTCGGGCCTTTCGGCTATGAAGAGCGAAGAGGGATTCAGGACTCCGCGAAGGCCGCCCTCGCCCATCTCGAAAACGCCCACCTCGTTGGTCGAGCCGAAGCGGTTCTTCACGGCGCGAAGGATGCGGAAGGGGTGTCCCTTGTCGCCCTCGAAGTAAAGGACTGTGTCCACCATGTGCTCCAGTACTCTCGGCCCCGCCAGCGAGCCGTCCTTGGTGACGTGGCCCACCAGAAAGAGGGGAAGCCCCCTTCCCTTCGCCCAGCCGACGAGCCGCGCGCTTACCTCCCGCACCTGGCTCACCGTTCCGGGAGCGCCCGATATCCCGGCGCTGACGATTGTCTGCACGCTGTCGATTACGACGGCGGAGGGGCGGTCCTTTTCGAGTATCGCCAGTATCGCGTCGACGTCTATCTCGGAGAGGACAAGAACCTCGGCCACGGCCCCGCCGAGGCGGTCGGCCCTCATCCGTATCTGCCGCGCCGACTCCTCCCCGGAGACGTAGAGGACCTTCATTCCGCGCTTTCCGAGTTCGAGGAGCATCTGGAGAAGGAGGGTCGATTTTCCTATGCCGGGGTCGCCGCCCACCAGCACCGCGCTGCCCTCGACTATCCCGCCGCCCAGAACCCTGTCCAGCTCCTCGATGGAGGAGGAGAAGCGAAGCTCGCTGCCTCCCTCTATCTCCGTCATCGGAACGGGCGAGCCGTACTCGCCCCTCGCCACCCAGCGCTCGGCGGCCTCGGCCACAGGCGCGAGGCGCACCTCCTCGACGGTGGACCAGCCGCCGCAGTCGGGGCACCGGCCCATCCACTTGGGCTGGCGCGCGCCGCAGGCGGTGCACTCAAAGTAAGTTTTTAATTTTGTCTTGGACAAGAAAGGACGACCCCCTGGAGACTGTTGAAAGCATCGGGAAGTACGGATTTTGGAGCAGGAGCCGGCAGGTGCGTTAGGCGAGTACGCGACACAGCAACAGTTCTCCCGGCAAACTATTTCGGCGACCCGCCTTCGCTAAAGCTGCGGCGCGGCAAGGCGCATTTACCGGCGCGGTTTTCCGTTCCCGGCGAGGAATGTCCGTAGCGAGAGGGCGAGGCAGTAGCAGCGCTACGGCGAGCCCTTAAGCGAGGACATGACGACGCCGGGGGCGGAAAGGATGCGCCGGAAACACATCAGGGCATTTCGTCGCGGAAAGCGAGTCCTAGCTGCCTGTCCCCACAAGCCAGAACCATCCTCCCCTCGCCGAAACAGCATCCGCTGTCGCCGACGACGGCGTATTTGCCGCGGTAATTGAAGGGCCCCTCGACCCGAAGGATCGAAAGGCCTACCCTGCGAAGCCCCTCCTTGAACCCGTCGAAGTCCACGAGAAGGGGAGCCGAGAACCAGATCTGGTCCCCGAAATCCGCCTCTTCGAGTTTGAAGGCTTCCTCGACGAAATCCAGAACGTTCTCGCAGACTTCGTCTCCGTCGTCTACGCTCGCCCACATGTCGCCTACGACCTCCAGCTTGGAGTCGAGGGCGCCGCCGGTGTCGTCGGAGGAGGGAACCGAGGCGAAGAGATTGGGGTCGCTGAAAACCGCGTCGAGGATCAGGGAAAGCGCCGCATGCACGGCTGAGTAATCGCCGAGACGCATCGTTCCGGAGAGTATTCCGGCCGCGAGAACCCCGGCAAGGTAGGAGAATTGATCGGCGTCGAGCACGCCTTCGTCGCGCGCGCTGGCCAGAGCGCTCCCGAGAGAGGCGAAATCGTGAGGGTTTTGTTGCATCATAATCTTATTCATCGGCGGCGCCTTCACGAAACATGAGTTTTAATTGGAAAAACGCCTCATTCTGATACCTAGCAGTATCCCCGCGATTATGTAGGCGGTCAATACCGACGATCCCCCGTAGGAGAAGAGAGGGAGAGGAACGCCGACGACGGGCAAAATCCCCAGCACCATCCCTACGTTTACGAAGACGTGAAAAAAGAGGATCGCCGTGAGGCCGACCGCGAGGAGCCTCCCGAAAGTGTCT
Source organism: bacterium (assembly GCA_004322275.1). Lineage (NCBI taxonomy): Bacteria > bacterium. Next base: position 145,875 of record SCTA01000005.1, on the reverse strand, counting down.
CTCGCCTTGGCCGCAATGTCCAGCCCCCAAAGTATGAGGAGGAAAAAAAGCGCCAGCACCACGATGGAGCCGATAAACCCCCACTCCTCCGCGAGGACGGCGAAGATGAAGTCGGTATGGCGTTCCGGCAAAAAGCGCAGGTGCGACTGGGTTCCCTCTAGATAGCCCTTGCCCAGTATCTGGCCGGAGCCTATGGCTATCTTCGACTGGATGGTGTGGTACCCCGCACCGGCGGGGTCTCTTTCCGGGTCCAGAAAGGTAAGTATCCTTTGACGCTGGTAGTCGCGCAGCAGGTACCAGAAGAGAGGGGCGGCGGCGAGGGCTCCCCCGATTATGGTTAGAAAGGTCCTTTTTTTGACCCCTTGGAAGAGGGTTACCGCCGAGGCCACCGCCGCCACCAGTATCGCGGTGCCGAGGTCCGGCTGGAGGGCGGTCAGGAGCACCGGGGCGAGGGTGAGGAGCGCAGGGGCGAGGAGATCCTTCGCCCCGTAGGGCGGCCTAACCGGCGAATCGGAAAAATATCTCGCCGCGACTATCGCCATCCCGACCTTCATGAACTCCGAGGGCTGAAATCTGATGGGCCCCAGAGCCAGCCACCTTTGCGCTCCCATCGATATCTTGCCGAGAAAAAGGACGAGGAGCAAAAGGACGATGAGCGTGCCGTAGATTATATAGGCGTTCTGATAGAGCTTCCTGTGGTCCACCGAAGCGGCCGCGATCATCGCCGCGATTCCGACCAGAAGCCAGCGGACCTGTTTCGAGGCGTAACCCGCCATCTCCCCCTCCGCCCCCCGGCTGGCCGACCAGAGGACGACGAGGCCGAGCAGGGAAAGGAGGACGAGAAGTCCTACGAACCCGAAATCAATCCTGCGGCTTGACGGCTTGTTCGTCAATTTTAGCTTCCCCTTCGTCTTCGGGCTTGTCCGGATCATCTTCCTCGGGTTTTGGCTTGCCCAGATCCCTGAAGGCTTCGAGAACCCTGGCGGCCTTGGGGGCGGCGACGCTGCCTCCGTGGCCCCCGTGGTCCATTACTACGGCAATAGCTATCTTCGGGTCGTCGTAGGGGGCGAAGCAGACGAAGAGCGCGTGGTCCCTGTATATCCATTCCTCGCTTGCGCCTCCCCCGACGCCGTTTTTCATCCCTACGACCTGCGCTGTCCCGGTCTTGCCCGCGACCTGGAAACCCTCGACGCGCGCCGCCCGCCCCGTCCCGGACCCTTCGACGACCCTTCTCATCCCGTCGCGCACCGCGTAGAGCCAGGTGTCGTTGATGTCCAGCTTTCCCGCGGTCTCGGGCTCGAAACTCTTGACGACCTTGCCGTCTCCATCCTCGATCCGCAGCACGAACCGGGGCTTTGGCCTCACCTTGGAGGGGTTGGCTATCGTCGCGGTCATTATAGCGAGTTGAAGGGGCGTTACCTGCAAATAACCCTGTCCTATGGCGAGGGAGAGGGTTTCGCCCGCATACCACGGCTTCCCCTTGACCTTCTTTTTCCAGGCGCTGGAGGGCACGAGCCCTTCTCTTTCGCCCGCGAGGCCTATGCCGCTCTCCTCGCCGAGGCCGAATAGCCTGGAGTAGTCGTGAATTGCATCGACGCCGAGAAGGAGGCCGAGCTGGTAAAAATAAACGTCGCAGGACTGCTCGATTGCCGTTGCCAGATTGACGGTCCCGTGGCCCTCGTGTTTCCAGCAGCCGAAATCCCTTCCGCCGAAATTGAGTTTGCCGCCGCAGTAAAAGGTGGACTGGGTGGTTATAGCCCCTTCGGCGAGCCCCGCCGCCGCCATTATCACCTTGAAGGTGGAGCCCGGCGCGTAGAGCCCCTGCACCGCCCTGTTCTGCAGCGGGTGAAAGGGATTTTCGGCGAGGGCCTTCCACTCCTCGGTGGAGATTCCGGCCGCCATTTCGTTGGGGTTGTAGGTCGGCCGCGAGGCCATGGCGAGTATGTCGCCGGTGCGCACGTCCACCGCGACGAGAGAGCCCACCTCGTCCCCCAGAGCCTTTTCGGCGGCCTCCTGCAAGGTCTTGTCTATCGTGAGGACCAGGTTGGCCCCCGGTTTCGCGGGCTTTTTAGCCAGCTCCCGAAGCCTTCTGCCACGCACGTCCACCTCTACCTGAAGGCCTCCGGGGATTCCACGAATCTCCTTTTCCCAGGATTTTTCTATACCCGCCCTGCCGACGAAATCCGCCGGATCGTAGTCTGTGAAATCCGGCGTCCCCAGCTCGCCGGGGCCGATGGCCCCCATGTACCCCATCGTCGCAGCGAAAAAATCGCCCAGAGGATAATTGCGGATGGGCGTGGGCGCGACGGCGATTCCCCGCAGCTCTATCCTTCTGGCTTCGAGCTTCGCCATCTCCTCGCGGGAGATGTGCCTCTTTAAAAGGCGCGGCCGAAAACGGGCGGGGCCTTTGCCCTCCACCTTCTCCTTTATCTCCTCGGGCTTCATGCCGAGTATGGAGCCGACCGTCAGATAGGTCTCGAAGCGGTTATCCTCGGGAACCTCCTGAGGGATCACCGTGGCGTCGAAGGAGGCGACGGTGTTAGCCAGAACCTCGCCGTTGCGGTCGAGGATGTAGCCCCTCGGAGGGGTGAGGAAAATTGCGCGGATGCGGTTGTTTTCGCTCAGATTGCGGTAATAGATGCCTCTCATTATCTGAAGCTGCACGAGCCGGAGCGCCAGAATGAGAAAGGCCACTCCCAGCACCGCCATCAGGGCGACGAAACGCGGCTTTAAATGCGAACGGGTAATCGGCGTCGAGGGAATCACAGGAGAGGCTCTTCGGTCTTGAAGCCGGTCATCTTCTCAAGGGCGGCGAAGGCCAGAGGCACGGCGAAAATCTCCACCAGTATCTGTCTTGCGCCGATCGAGATCAGAAACAGCGAATCCATCTGGTTCAGGAAGATGACGTTTTTAAGCAGAAGCACGGCTACGGTGTCGGCCAGCACGGCGAAGGGACCGATTATGAAGATTATGCCCCGCAGCTCGAACACTCCCCGCCAGGGACGGGCGAAGGCATAGATTACGAGGCGGCACACAGCCGTGAAACCGGGAGGACCGCCGGAAACTATATCCACCGCAAGGCCCGCGACGAAGGAGAGGTAGACGCCGCCGCCGGGAACCCCGGTCAGCGCAAGCCACAGCACCAGAGAACGGGTAAAATCCGGTCGCCATGCTTCCGGGATAAAGGGCGGGATAAGGGCGGTCTGGACAAGGAGCGCCGCCAGAAGCGCGGCCAGCCAGGCAACGCGCGCCCTCACTCAGGTACGCCTCCGTAAGTCCCGGTGATTATGAAAACCTCTTCGAGGCGGGCGAAATCCACGGCGGGCTCCAGCACCGCCTTCACGAACATCTCTCCCGGCTCGTCGCGGGCTTCCCCCACGTGTCCGAGCACCACGCCCTTGGGAAAGATGCCGTCAAGCCCGGAGGTGACTATCTTGTCGCCCTCCTCTATGTCGGTGCCGCGGGTTATGTAAAGGAGCCTCGGATTGGGGGTCATGTCCCCCTCGACCAGAACCTGCCCGCGGTTGCGCTGCAAAAGGCCGTCCACGGCGGAGCTGGCGTCGGTGAGAAGAAGCACCCTGCTGGCGGATTCGCCCACGTCATAGACTCTGCCCACCACGCCGTAGCTGGTGACCACCGGAGAGCCGCTCTTTACGCCGTCCAGCGAGCCCCGGTCGAGAACTATGGTGCGGTACCAGGCCGAAGCGCTACGGCCTATGACCCTGGCCGGGATCATCTTGTCGAGAAAGGAGGCTTCCTTGAAACCGAGGAGGGATTTGAGCCTTTCGTTCTCGAAGCGGTATTCTTCGGTCTTGAGGAGCTCGAAGCGCAGGGAATCGACCTCGGCACGAAGCTTCTGGACCTCTTCGCCGGCGTCGGCAAAGAAGATGAAGCGGTTCACGAAGCCGCCGAAGAGTCTTCCTGCGCCGCTGGCCACCCCCTGAAGCGGAAGCCCCACGAAGCCGGCGGACCTGTTCTCCGGCCCGGCCCCCTCGCGGCCGGAGGTGAGCAGCCCCACGGACAGGAGCAGCAAAAGCCCGCCCGCGATGAGACTCAGACGTTTAGTGAATAAGCCCTGCATCGATATCCATTTGAGAGGCCGTTGGGAAAACTGTTGCGAGCGCCGTTTTAAGCGTCGCCGTGCTCGCTCGAAGGCCCACCTTGGCGCTCTGACGGATGGCCCGGCGAGGCGGATTACATGCAGACGTCGCGCAGAAGATCCAGTTCGTCGAGGGCCATTCCGGCGCCCAGAGCGACGCAGGAGAGAGGATCGTCGGCGACCATTACCGGCAGCCCCGTCTCCTCGCGAAGGAGAACGTCGAGATTCCGAAGAAGCGCGCCGCCGCCGCCGAGGACCATCCCCTTGTCCACTATGTCGGCCGCCAGCTCCGGGGGGGTCCGCTCAAGCGCGGTGCGCACCGCCTGGACTATGGCGTTGACGGGCTCCCGGAGAGCCTCTCTGACCTCGTCGGCGTGAACGGTGATGTTCTTCGGGATGCCGGTGATGAGATCCCTGCCCTTTACTTCCATGGAGGGGTTAGCGTCGTCGGCGTCCGGGTAGGCGCTTCCTATTTTTATTTTCACTTCCTCGGCGGTTCTCTCGCCGATGAGGAGGTTGAACTTTCTTTTTATGTACATCGTGATCGCTTCGTCGAGCTTGTCTCCGGCGACGCGCACCGACTGGCTGTACACTATGCCGGAAAGGCTAATGACGGCCACCTCGGTGGTGCCCCCGCCGATGTCCACGATCATGTTGCCGCTCGGCTCGGTGATGGGGAGCCCCACCCCTATCGCCGCGGCCATCGGCTCCTCGATGAGGTAGACCTCCCTGGCTCCGGCGGATTCGGCGGATTCGCGCACGGCGCGCTTTTCAACCTGGGTGATGCCGGAAGGAACGCCTACGATTACGCGGGGGCGCACCAGCCTGCGGCGGTTGTGGACTTTTTGTATGAAATAGCTGAGCATGGCGGCGCAGATGTCGAAATCGGCGATGACGCCCTCCTTCATCGGGCGCACCGCGACGATGGAGCCGGGGGTCCTGCCCAGCATCCTCTGGGCCTCCTTGCCCACGGCCTTTATGCGGCCGCCGCCCGAGGCGTCTTTCTTTACAGCGACAACGGAGGGCTCCGAGGCGACTATCCCTTTGCCTTTGACGTAGACGAGGGTGTTTGCCGTGCCGAGATCGATGGCGAGATCGTTTGAAAACATTCCGAGAATGGAGTCCAGCATCAACTAATAATACCTCTTTGGTGCGCTATACGGCCGGGAGGAATTCCGTCGAGGAGATCCCGGACAATTTTTCTGAATAGGCCATCTTAACAAACACACTCCCGCCATCCAAGGTGTATTGCTCGTTTTTTTGTGTAAACCGGCTTTTTTGTCTTGCGTCAAAGGGTTTAAAGCCGGTTTTCGCCCGGAGGATTTCAGAGCGCCGCAGGAACAATGCGGGCGGCGCGAAGCCGGGCGAAGATAAAAATACCCTTAAAACCGGAATCGAAGGGCAAAAAAGTCAATAACCCGGGCGCGGCGGCCCGAAGGCGTACTGCAAACGGCGCGCTTTCTGCCCATCAACCTTCTGGAAAAGAGGAGCGAGCGCAAGACCTGAGCTTACAGGCAAGCCCTTCCCGAATCACCTCTAAACTTGCGCAAAACCGCTAACCGTGGTACTCATTTGAGGTTAATTAAAGCCCGCCGGGGATTTGGGAAAGCCCCTTCGGAACCGCTAAAACCGTAGAAGTCAGAACCTGGTAGGGTATGCAGACTGGTGCGAAAAAAATAATCACTCTTGCGACGGTGGCCTTCATCACCGTGGGCGCTTACCTTTGCGCGAACCTTTTTACGCGCTACGTCGCCGGAAAACTTGAAGTGGGAGGACGCGAGGAGGTCCGCGCCGGAGCGGAAGGGGTGCGTCCGCAAGTAGCCTCGCGCCTTGCGGATTACGACGTGATCGCGGAAAGAAACCTCTTCAACGACAACCCGCGCCCCCCCGCAGAACTGGCCGCCGCGGCGCAGCCCGCCACCCCCGCAGCCCCCGCCGAACCCCCAAAGCCGGAGCCCCTGAAGCTGAACGCGGCTTTAGTCGCCACCGCGGTGCGCTCACAGGGAGCCTCTTTCGCGGTGTTTCAGGAAGGCAACGTCTCCAGCATCGTTTTCGCCGGAGACCCGGTATCCCCCGGAATAACCCTCAAGGAGATCGGTAAGGACTACGTCCTCGTAATGCGAAACGGCTCGGAGGAGAAAATCGAGCTCTTCGCCGCGAGGCCCGTCTCGGCTGAAAGCGCGCAGAGGGGCCCCATGCGCCCCCCGACGAGAACAAGGCCCGCCACCCCGCCCGTTCCCGGCAGGGAAAGCGCCGTTCTGACCCCCCAGTCCGACACGATCCGCCAGGTCTCGGAAAACGCCTGGGCGATCGACAGGAGCGAGTTCGACAACGCAATAGCCAACATGACCGCCCTCATGCAACAGATTCGCGTCGTGCCCAACGTCACCGGCACCGGGGACAGCGTGCAGACGGACGGCTTCAAGGTTTTTTCGATCGTACCCGCTTCGCTCTTCTCTCGGATAGGGCTTCAGAACAACGACATCATCAAAGAGGTAAACGGAACCCCCCTGAACAGCATAGAACAGGCCTACGAAGCCTTTTCAAGGCTGCAGGGCGAATCTTCGATACAGCTCAACCTGCTGCGGAAGGGACAACCCCTGACCCTCGCCTACGATGTACGGTGAAAGGGTCTCCCTCCGGAGGGAGTACATTGACGTGGCAAAGATTTTAAAGATTTCGGCGCTTGTCGCCCTTCTGACCTTTAGCGGCAGCTTCGCCTTTTCGGCTGACCCCGCGCCCCCCTCCGACCCCGTTCCGGAGGCGGCCTCCGCCCATGCGGTCGAACAGGCTCCGGCGGCTGAACCAACCGCCCCGGCGGTCACTCCGGCTACGGCAACTCCGGCACCGGCAGTGCGGCCTTCCCCGGCGGTCCGCCCCCCGGTGGCCGGTCCCACTCCGGCGGTTCGCCCCACTCCGGCGGTTCCGGCTCCGGCGCCCGGCGCAGTCCCTGCGGCCAAGGGAAAGGCGGCGCCGGGCGACAAGGTGGCGATGAACTTCAAGGACACCGAGATCGAAGCGGTGGTCAAGTACATCTCGACCCTTACCGGCAAGAATTACATCCTCGACGACGCCGTGACCGGCAAGAAAGTCACGGTCATAAGCCCCACCGAGGTGAACATCGCCGAGGCCGAGGAGGTCTTCCAGGCCATACTCGGGGTCAAAGACCTGACCATCGTGCCCTCCGGATCGGTGTTCAAGATCGTTCCGACGCAAAAGGCCCGGTCCAGCAACATCGAGACCGTGGGAGAAACCTCTCCTCCCGGCGACCGCTACGTGACCCAGCTCATAACCCTGAAACACATCCCCGCCTCGAAGGTGTCGGACGTGCTGAACCAGCTTCGTTCGCCCAACTCGACTGTCGTGGTCTACGAGCCGACCAACCTGATCATCCTTACCGAGGCGTACTCCAACGTAGAGCGCCTTCTCGGGATAATAGAGGCTATAGACGTCGAGACGGCGGACGTCACGATGGAAATCATCAAGCTGCAAAATGCCACCGTGGAATCCGTGGCCAAGCTCGTCACCCAGGCCATCACCGAGAAGGGCGGGGCTTCCGCGAGGCGCACAGCCGTCGCCGCTCCCAGGGCGCAGCCGGGGCAGCCGCAGCCCGCCTCGCCGCAGACCACCGTTCAGCCTTCCGACGACGCCGCGAAAATAATACCCGACCCGCGCACCAACTCCCTCATCGTCATAGCCGACGCCGAAACCCTCGCCTTCATCCACGAGTTGGTGAAGGCTCTGGACGTTGAGACGCCGACCGGGCAGGGCAAGATCAACCTGATTCACCTGAAATACGCCGAAGCCGAAAACGTCGCCTCGGTCCTTACGGCGATCTCGAAGGCCGCCGGGGCCAAGCCCAAGCCGGGGCAGCCGGAGACCCCGCAGGCCGTCGCGGCGACGAGGACTTCTACCGAGGTCGCGGCCAAATTCGACGAGCCGGTGAACGTCATGGCCGACAAGGCCACCAACTCCCTCGTGATAATCGCCGCCCAGCAGGACTTTCTGACCCTGAAGGAGGTCATCGAGAAGCTGGACACGCGCCGCCCCCAGGTGCTGGTGGAAGCGCTCATCATGGAAATGAGCTACAAGAGGGCGATGGAGCTTGGCGTCGAATGGCGCTCCACAGCCAACCCCAACAGCGGCAAGTTCACTTACGCGGGCGGGACGAACTTCGGCGGAATATCAGGGCTCGCCTCGCTGGCCACCAACCCCCTTTCCGGCCCCTCCGGCCTCTTTCTGGCGGCGATAGACGGAACCGTGGAGGTGGGCGGAGTTACCTTCCCCAACATCGGCGCGCTCATTAACGCCCTCCAGACCAAGGGCGACGTAAACGTAATCTCCACTCCGCACCTTCTTACCATCGACAACGAGGAGGCGGAAATTGTCGTCTCCGACAACATACCCTTCCAGACCAGCGAAAAGTTCGACTCCAACGGCAACCCGATCTTCACCTTTGAATACCGGGACGTGGGTCTCACCCTGCGCTTCACTCCGCAGATAAACGACGAAAACTACGTTCGGCTGAAGCTCTTTCAGGAGACGAGCGACGTGCTCTCCACCACCTCCGGCACTTCGAGCAACGCCCCTTCCACCACCAAGCGCTCGGCCAAGACAAGCGTCCTCATAAAGGACGGCGCGACGGTCGTCATCGGCGGTCTGATTCAGGACGACAGGCAGGTGTCTTCGAGTTCGGTGCCCTGCCTCGGCGATATCCCCCTTCTCGGCGCGCTCTTCCGGAACAACCAGCAGTCAAAGGGCAAGACCAACCTGATGATCTTCCTGACCCCCCACATCATCAGGGAGAGCGCCGACCTCGAAAAAATGACGCAGCAAAAGACAATGGAGCACAGGGATTACGCCGACGAGAAGACGACCTCGGACAAGAGGTTCATCGGCAACACCTTCGACAACCTCCTGAAGGACACCCTCGCCCCCAACCTCGCTCCGATCGACAAGATCGACCAGCAGGGGCAAGAGGGTGAAAAGGCCGGGGAAAAGTAAGGTGAGTCAAAACCCCTCCCTCGAAGAGCTGCTCCTTCGCCGGGGCGTCGCCCCGGAGCTGGCGGCGAGCGCCCTCGAAAGGAAGCGCCGGTCGAAGATCCCCCTCTCGCAGCTACTGGCAGAGCTGGGGTTCGACGACGAGGCCGCCCTCGACATAGAGGCGGAGGCCTTCGGCCTTCGCGCCGTCCGGACCATCGACACCGGAGAGATAACCCCGGCGATGGTCGCCCCCCTCCCCATCGGCTTCGCGAAAAAGAACCAGCTCGTCCCGATAGGGGAAGAGGACGGGACGATCGTAGTGGCCCTCGCCCATTCGGAATCCCTGCCGGTGCTTTCCGACCTTCGCGTCCTCTACGGACGCCCGGTGAGGGCCTGCCTCGCCCCGATAGACGAGATACTCCACGTAACCAACCGCGTCTTCGACATAGGGCCGGACAGCGCCGAGGAGCTTATCGAGGGAATAGCGGAAGAGAGCCTCGACGCCCTCGCCCACGAGTTCGAGGAGCCCAAAGACCTTCTCGAAGCGGTGGACGAGGCCCCCGTCATCCGCCTCATCAACGGCATCCTCTTTCAGGCGGTAAAGGACCGCGCCAGCGACGTGCACATAGAGCCCTTCGACAGGGAGCTGGCGGTGCGCTACAGGATAGACGGCCTTCTCTACAAGGTTCTCAGCCCCCCCAAGGCCCTTCACGCCTCGATGGTGAGCAGGGTGAAGATAATGGCCTCCCTCGACATCGCCGAAAAGCGGCTCCCGCAGGACGGCAGGATACGGATAAAGATCGCCGGCAAGGAGATCGACATCCGCGTCTCGGTGCTCCCCACCGCCTTCGGCGAGCGGGTCGTCATGCGCCTTCTGGACAAGACGGCGGTCGTCCTAAGGCTCGAAGACATCGGAATCGAGGGGCAGCGGCTCGAAACCTTCAAGCACATAATCACCAAGCCCAACGGGATCATCCTCGTCACCGGCCCCACCGGCTCGGGCAAGACCACCACCCTCTACAGCGCCCTTTCGAGGATAAATTCCGAGGACATAAACATCATCACCGTCGAAGACCCGATCGAGTACCAGATACGGGGCATCGGCCAGATACAGGTCAACCCCAAGATACTGCTCACCTTCGCGGCGGGGCTGCGCTCGATACTCCGTCAGGATCCCGACGTTATAATGGTCGGCGAGATACGCGACGGAGAGACCGCCGAGATCGCCATTCAGGCTTCGCTGACGGGCCATCTGGTCTTTTCGACGCTTCACACCAACGACGCGGCCTCGGCGGTCACCCGCCTCATAGAGATGGGCATAGAGCCCTTCCTCGTCTCCTCCTCGGTCCACGCGATTCTGGCGCAGAGGCTGATACGCCTCCTCTGCCCGGATTGCCGCAAGCCCTACAGGCCGGAAGACGCCGAACTGACCCAGCTCGGCCTCACCCGCGACAAACTGACGGGCGGAGTCCTCTACCGCCCGATGGGCTGCCCGGCCTGCAAGCATACCGGGTACCGCGGCAGGAGCGGAATCTACGAGCTTTTGACGATGAGCGAAGAGGTGCGAAACGAGGTCACAAGCGGCTCCGACGCCTCCACCATAAAGAAATCCGCCGTCGCGCGGGGAATGCTGACCCTCCGCGAAGACGGCGCGACCAAGGCCGCGCGAGGAATGACCAGCGCCGAGGAAGTAATTCGCGTTACCCAGGAAGAGGACTAGGCGTTGGCGGTTTACGAGTACGAGGGGCTTGACGCGAAGGGGCGCGAGGTCACGGGGATAATCGAGGCCGAAAGCCCGCGGCAGGCAAGGAGCAAGCTCAAGGGCGACGGCGTTTTCACCACCGCTCTTTTCGTCTCCACCGTCGAGGAGAGCGGAGCCGAGGAGAAGTTCCCGCTTCTTTTCCGGCGCTCGATCTCCCAGTCCGACCTCGCTCTCATCACCCGCCAGCTTTCCACGCTCATAGACGCGGGCCTCCCCCTTGTCGCGGCGCTCTCCTCCCTCATCGACCAGATGGAGGCCGCCCACGCGAGGCGCGTCCTCTCGCAGGTGCGCCAGAAGGTCAACGAGGGAAGGTCCTTTCACGACGCCCTTTCGGAGCACCCGCGAATCTTCAACGACTTTTTCAGAAACATGGTCCGTTCAGGCGAGGCCAGCGGCACCCTCGGCCTCGTCCTCGGAAGGCTGGCGGATTTCATCGAAAGCCAGGTCGCCCTCAAGCGCAAGATTCAGGCGGCGATGATCTACCCGATACTCATGACCTGCCTCGGAGCGGGGATTCTCATCTACCTTCTAGGCTCGGTGGTGCCGCAGGTCACCGGGATCTTCGAGGACCTCGGAAGGACTCTGCCCCTTCCCACGCGGATTCTGCTGGCGCTGAGCGACGCGGTGCGCTCTTACTGGCCCTTCGCGGCCATCGCCGTCGTATTGTCTATTATCACCTTTCGCTCCTACCTCAAGACCCCGGCGGGAAGAAAGGCCGTGGATACTTTTCTCCTCAAGGTTCCGCGCCTCGGGCCCTTTTTGCGGATAACGGCGATGGCCCGTTTCGCCAAAACCCTCGGAACCCTCACGACCGGCGGGGTCAAGCTTCTCTTCGCCCTCGAAATAAGCAGGCCGGTGCTCGGAAACGCCGTCCTGGAGGAGGCGGTGGAATCGGTGGAGGCGGACGTGCGGGAGGGCAAGAGCCTTCGCGCCGCGATGCAGGCCACGGGGCAGTTCCCCTCGGAATTTCGCCAGATGGTCTCCGTCGGCGAGGAGTCCGGGGCGCTCGACCGGATGCTCCTCAAGATAGCCGACAGCTACGAATCCAGAATAGAGTCAGCGGTGGCTTCCTTGACAGCCCTCCTTGAACCACTTATGATTCTTGCTATGGGAATAGCGGTCGGATTCGTAGTCTTGTCAATACTTTTGCCCATTTTCGACCTTACGGAAGCACTCGGATGAAAAGAGAAAATCAAAAAACAATGAAGATAAACAAAAGGTCCGGTTTCACCCTTGTCGAGCTTCTGGTCGTCATAACCGTGCTCGGCATCCTCGCCGCCATCGTCCTGCCGAAATTCACCGGGCAGACGGCCAAGGCCAGGGTCAGCGCCGCGAAGATCCAGATACGCTCGCTGGAAGACGCCCTCTCGCAGTTCGAGGTGGAAAACGGCTTTTTCCCCTCCACGGAGCAGGGGCTCGAAGCCCTCGTCTCAAAACCCGCAACCGGCAAGGACGCCAAGGAATGGCGCGCGGGAGGATACCTCCAGAAGGGCGTTCCCAAGGACCCTTGGGGCAACAAATACATCTACCTGAGCCCCGGCTCAAACGGCCCCTACGACATCGTCAGTTACGGAGCCGACGGCATGCCCGGCGGGGAAGACGAAAACGCCGACATAAACAGCTGGGAAATAAATTGACCAAAGCGCGCCGGAGCGGCTTTACGCTTATCGAGCTTATCCTCGTGATACTGATAATCTCGGTGGTCACCTCGATAGCGCTGCCCCGTCTGCCGGATTTCACCGGCGCGAGAAAAAAAGAGTCACTCCGCACCCTCGCCTACGGCATCCAGTCCCTCCACGAATACGCCTCCTTCAAAAAAAAAGCCTTGCCCTCGTCTATGACCTTGACGAGCAGAAGTACTGGGCGGGGGAGATGAATGACGAGACCGCCGAGTACGAGCCCAACGACTCCCTCCCGGTAAAAGAGACAAAGCTCCCCGAGGGGCTGCGGATCGTGGACGTAGAGACGCCCTACAAGGGGCGCGAAGCGGGCGAAACGGCGATGACCCTCTTCGTACCCCAGGGGTACGCTACCCCAACCTGGATACACATGGAGGAAGAGGGCGAAAGCCGCCTCTACACCCTTATCGTCAACCCCCTCACAGGGCGCACGGAGTTGAAGGATGGCCGCGTCGAGATGGAACGAAAAGGGTTTTAGCTTCGTCGAGCTGATGGTGGCCCTTGCCATCTTCGCGGCGTCCTTCGGGGTGCTCCTCGCCGGGCACACCGCCGCCTCGCGTCAGGAAGCCCACGCCAGACGCCTCTTCACCGCTTCCGCCCTCCTGAGAAACATCCTCACCGAAACCGAGCTGGGGGGGTACCCTTCCATAGCCGAGGACAAGGGGGATTTCGGCGAAAACTTTCCCGGCTACGCCTGGACGCGAAAGATAAGCGAGGCGGACATCACGGGGATGCTCACGAGCACCCTGACGAGCCTCGGCATCGACCCCGCAGCGGGCGGGATGGTCGTTCCCGCGGGCCTCGACACCGTGCGAAAGGTTGTTCTTACCATCGACTGGGAAGAAAACCAGAAACCTTTTCACGTGACGATGACCTACTACGCGGTGGCACCATGACGAGGCGCGGCTTCACCCTTGTCGAAGTCCTTATGGGGCTTATGCTGCTGGCGATACTTATGGTCCTGATACAGGGGACCTACACCGCCGTCGCCAGAAACAAAAAATCCAGCTCCGAACTCACCATCTCCTCTCACGGCTCCGTCTCGTTGCTCCACCGCATGGCGGACGAGCTCTCCATGACCTTTCAGAACGACAGCAGGCCCGACCAGACCCTGTTTTTACTGAAAACTGATTTCGACAAGAACTCCACGGTGGAATTCTCCACGCGAACCCCTCGGGTGGCGGGCATGCGGGAGGGCGGCGACACCACCGTCCGCTACGAGCTCACGGAGGATAAAGAGGAGGACGGCCTTTACAAGATAGTCCGGACCGAGATGGCCGACCCCTTCGGAGACATCGACCGCGACGGCCTCTCCCTCGTGATGATGGAACGGGTAAAAAGGCTTACCATAGAGGGGTACGACGACGACGGCTGGACCGGCGAGTGGGATTACAGAGGTCTGCCGGACCCCAAGCTCCCCCTTGCGGTAAGGCTTACTCTGGTCTGGCTGGAGAAAAACTCCGTTGAGAAGATACTCACCTGCTCGACGCCGGTCTGGGCTCCGTAAATGGGAGGGCTTCCATTGAAGCGCGAAAAGGGAGCGGCGCTACTCCTCGTCATAGCGATTATCGCTTTTCTGACGGTCAGCGTGGTAGAGTTCCAGCGCGAGGCGAGGGTGGAGCAAAACTACGCCGACAACATCCTCGCCTCAATCGAGGCGCAGGCTATGGTGCACTCGGGCGCCGCGGCGGGTCTGGCGATGATGCGCGCGCTGGGCTCGCCGAATATCGACAGAACCGAACTGTGGTACTCCGAGGAAGGGCAGCTGATACCCGTAGAGCAAAGCACGGTGCTGGTAAAGATCGAGGACGCCGAAGGCAAATTCCCCATCGGAGCGCTTGTCGACAGCAACGGCAAGGCCGTAACCAACGTCTACGAAGCCTACAAGCGGCTGATAGACTCGCTGGAAATAGAGGACGCTACCCCCGAAGAGTTGGCGGGGGCTCTGGTGGACTGGATCGACGGCGACGTCTCGGGCAACTACGAATTCAACGAAAACTTCACCGTTCCCGACTCGGTTCCCAAACATCTCGACGAGATCGGACGGATAAAGGGCTACGACAAACTGCCAAAATACGCGCTGGACAGGATACTTTCCCACCTGGACGCCAGAACCGGGAAAGCCGTAAACGTAAACACCGCCTCCGCGCCCGTGCTCTACGCGCTTAACAAAAACTACGTTGACCTTGCGGACGCGCAAAACGACTACGACCTTTTTACCACCGCCCCGGCGACAACGGCGGACCTTAACGTGCTCTTTCCCCGCAGGGACCGCTTGCTGGACCCGAAAATTTCCTCTACAAGGCTACAGGTGCGAATCGAAGCGGACGTGCGGGAGGTGAGGGCGAAGGCCGAAGCGATATTTGAACAAAAAAAAGGCGTATACCAGATAGTCGACTGGACGCAGATGTGACGGGGAAAAAGAAATGAAGGAGCCAAGAAAACTCATCGGAAAAAACGTGCTGGTCAAAGCCGGGGGGCTGACCTACACCGGAATCCTTCTGGAGATCGGCCTGGAATCGGTGATCCTGCGCTCTTCCACCGGCCACAGCGAAATACCTGTGGAGAAGGTATCCACCATCGAAGAACTCGGAGCGGAACAGAGCTCCTCGCTGCCCCCAAGCCCGCTCAAAAGAATGCCTCCCCGGTAGCCCGGCGTGGACGACCTTACCGGACTCTTCTCCCCCTCCGGGCCTCTGGCCGGAGCTGTCGAGAACTACGACTTCCGCCCGGAGCAGGCGAAACTGGCCGAAAGAGTCGCAAAGACCCTTTCGGAAGGCGGCGTCCTTCTTGCCGAAGCGGGAACCGGCACGGGCAAGACCCTCGCCTACCTCCTTCCAGCCGTCCTCTCGGGCCGCAAGGTCACCATTTCCACGGCCACCAAGACCCTTCAGAACCAGATTATCGGCCGCGACGCCCCGCTCGTCGAGCGCATCCTCGAAAAACCCGTTTCCGCGGTGCTCCTCAAGGGCAGGGAGAACTACCTCTGCCTAAGAAGGTACAAGAGGTTCGCCTCGCAGGGGGGGCTTCGCCTCGGCTCGGTGGCTGACGCCCTCTGGGAGTGGGCCGAGAAGACAAAAACGGGAGACAGGGGAGAGCTTGAAGACCTGCCGGAGGATTTCGAGGTCTGGCGTCAGGTCTGCGCCACCTCCGACAACTGCCTCGGCTCGCGCTGCGCCGAAACCCAGAACTGTTACCTTCAGGCTGTGCGAAAAGCCGCCGCGAAGGCCCAGATAGTTGTAGTGAACCACCATCTCTACTTCGCGGACCTCTCCATCCGCTCCTCGGGGGGCGAGGTCATCCCCGCCTCCTCGGCGGTAATCTTCGACGAGGCGCACCACATCGAGCAGGTGGCGACCCAGTATTTCGGAACCCGCGTAAGCTCCGGCCAGACCGCCGAGCTTCTGCGCGACGCGGCCAACGCCCTCGGGGGGAAGAAAAAATCCCTTCCCCCGGCTCTCCTGACCGCCCTCGAAGACCTGGAAAACGCCTCCTTCGCCTTCTGGACGGTCTTCGGCCCGAGCGAGAACTCGCTACGCCTTCGCGAATCCTTTTCCGGCGAGCCGGGGAGGAGGCTTGGCCTTCTGGCCGGGGCTCTGGAGCAGCTTACGGTAGCCATAAGAGACAATTTCGCCGAAGACGAGGAGAGCGAGGCGGTTTCAAGGCGGGCCGCGCTGCTGCTCGGCGACCTTCGCTCCTTCCTGGAGCCCCCGAAACCCGGAGAGGTGAGATGGGCGGAGACGAGGGGCCGCTCCGTTCACCTTTCGAGCGTACCCGTGGAGGTCGGCCCCGCCCTCTCGGAACGCCTCTTCGCCGGACAAAAACCGATTGTGCTGACTTCGGCCACCCTTAGGGTCGGCAACTCCTTTTCCTACCTCAGGGGAAGGCTCGGCATACCGGAGGAAGCGGGGGAGATAACCATCGAGGGGCCTTTCAATTACGCGAAACAGTGCCTTTTCTACGTCCCCGAGAAGATGCCCGACCCCTCCGACTCCGCCTTCGCCGGCGCCGTCGCCGAGGAGCTGAAGAAGATACTCTCCCTTACCTCCGGGAGGGCTTTTTGCCTCTTCACCTCGCACCGGGTGCTAAGAGAGGTCGCCGCCCGCCTCGGGGGCTCGCGCCTCGGCTTTACCCTGCTGGTGCAGGGGGAGGCCCCGAGGGATGCGCTGCTGAAAAAATTCCGCAGCGACGTCCATTCGGTGCTTCTGGGGGCGCAGGCCTTCTGGGAAGGGGTGGACGTGCCCGGCGAAGCCCTCTCGGCGGTGATAATAGACAAGCTCCCCTTCTCCAGCCCCGGCGATCCGCTCGTCGAGGCGCGCATCGAAAAGATCTCCGCCGACGGCGGCTCCGCTTTCAACCAGTACCAGCTCCCTATGGCGGCCATGTCGCTGCGGCAGGGCGCGGGAAGGCTTATCCGGAGCGTCGGAGACAGAGGAATCATCGCGATACTGGACCAGCGCATCCTTAAAAAGGGGTACGGGGGATTTCTGAGGAAAAACCTGCCCCCCGCGCCCTTCACAAGAAACATCGGCGACATCGAAGAGTTTTTTAAAATCAGCGGCGGGGTTTCTTGACGATGGCAAAAGCGGTGACTATCATTTAAAGACAAATGCACCGTAAATAAATCGCGTGAACGCCCAAAACAGTTTCGCGCGGTGGAAAAGGATAGATATGGCTATCGACGATACCCCCCTTGGCGGAGCGGCCGACGGACTTCCCGAAGGCTTCGACCCCGAGAAAGCCGAAATCCCCGAATTGATGCCCATGTTGCCCATCCGGGACGTGGTCATCTTTCCCTATATGATCCTCCCCCTCTTCGTCGGGCGCGACCGCTCGATAAAGGCCGTCGAGGAATCCCTCAAGGCCGGGAGGATGATCTTTTTAAACACCCAGAAAGAGATAACCGACGAGGACCCCGACGAAAAGGGTCTCCATGATATCGGGACCGTCGGCCTCATAATGAGAATGTTAAAGCTCCCCGACGGGAGGGTGAAGATACTGGTGCAGGGGCTCACCCGCGCCCGCAGGCTGGAACTGGTCTCCAGGGACCCTTTCCTTCAGGTGAGAATCCAGCCCATGCCGGAAGTGGCCGGTACTGCTACCGATTTTGAATCCGAGGCTCTTATCCGCTCGGTGCGCGAGAAGGTGGAGGCCGTCGTCGATCAGGGCAAGGGAATCTCCACCGAGATCATGATGGTCCTCGAAAACGTCGAGGACATGGGCAGGCTGGCCGACATAGTCGCGGCCAACATGAACCTGAAACTCTCCGACGCCATTTCCATTCTCTCGGAGCCGCAGCCCAGGGCCCGCCTCGAACTCGTGCTCGCCCTCATCGAGCGCGAGTTGCAGGTCCTCGAAGTCCAGAAGAAGATAAAGAGCGCCGCCAAGGAGGAGATGTCCCGTTCCCAGCGCGAGTATTACCTTCGCCAGCAGATGAAGGCGATACAGGACGAGCTGGGGGTGAGCGACGAGCACTCGGAGGAGATGGACAAGCTCAAGGCCTCCATCGAAAAAGCGAAGATGAGCAAGGAGGCCCGCGAGGAGGCGCTAAAGGAACTCGGCCGGTTGAAAGACATGTCCCCTTCGTCGGCGGAAGCCTCGGTGATACGCACCTATATCGACTGGCTGGTCTCGGTGCCGTGGAAGAAGGCCACCAAGGACCGCCTCGATTTGAAGGCCGCGAAACAGGTTCTCGACGAAGACCACTACAATCTGGAAAAGGTGAAGGAGAGAATCCTCGAACACCTCGCCGTCAAGAAACTCAAGCCCGACGCCAAGGGCCCGATACTCTGCTTCGTCGGCCCCCCCGGGGTCGGCAAGACGAGCCTCGGCCAGTCGATCGCCAGAGCTATGGGAAGAAAGTTCGTACGCATGAGCCTCGGCGGAGTCAAGGACGAGGCGGAGATACGCGGCCACCGGCGCACCTACGTGGGCGCTCTCCCCGGCAGGGTGATACAGGGCATCAAGAAGGCCGGGACGAACAACCCCGTCTTCGTGCTCGACGAGGTGGACAAGATCGGGCAGGATTTCCGCGGCGACCCGTCGAGCGCCCTCCTGGAGGTCCTCGATCCCGCCCAGAACTCCACCTTCGAGGATCACTACCTCAACGTCGCTTTCGATCTCTCCGGCGTCATGTTCATCTGCACGGCGAACTTGACCGATCCGATACCCCCGGCGCTTCTGGACAGGATGGAGGTAATCCGCCTTTCCGGCTACACCCGCGAGGAGAAGCTGAAAATCGGCAAAAAATACATTCTCCCCCGCCAGATGAGCGAGCAGGGGATAACCGCCTCACAGATACGCTTCTCCGACGAAGCCCTCAGCGCGGTAGCCGACCAGTACACCCGCGAATCCGGCCTTCGCAACTTTGAGCGCGAGGTAGCCAACATCTGCCGCAAGGTCGCGCGCAAGGTGGCCGAAGGGCAGTCCAAACTCCAGACGATCACCAAGGGCAATCTCGCCTCCTACCTCGGCCCGCCCATTTTTCTTGAGGAAGAGGGGCTTGAAGCGGACCTTGTGGGCGTCACCAACGGGCTGGCCTGGACTCAGTCCGGCGGCGAAATCCTGTTCATCGAATCGACGACCACGCTTGGCCACGGCAAGCTGATTCTCACCGGGCAGCTCGGCGACGTTATGAAGGAGTCCGCCCAGACGGCTTTTTCCTGGGCGCGGGGAAAAGCGGAGGAGTACGGCGTCGATAACGAGTTCTTCGAGAAGCGCCAGTTCCACGTCCACGTCCCCGCGGGCGCGATACCCAAGGACGGCCCCTCGGCGGGCATCACCATCGCCACCTCTCTCCTCAGCCTCATGACGGGAAGGCCGGTGGACAGCAAGCTTGCGATGACCGGCGAGATAAGCCTCCGAGGAAGGGTCCTGCCCATCGGCGGCGTCAAGGAAAAGTGCCTTGCAGCGAGAAGGGCCGGAATAAAGAGGATCATCCTTCCCGAAAGGAACCGGAAAGACCTGTCGGAACTCCCCCCGGAGGCCAGAAAGGCCATCGAGTTCCACTTCGTCACCACCATGGATCAGGTCGCGGAACTCGCCCTCAAGCCCAAGGCGAAACCGGGGGCGAAGGCCGGAAAAACGACGAAAAAGAAGTGAAAACCATCTCTTCCCTCGGAGAGTTCGGTCTCCTTGAAGCTCTGGGGCTTTTCAAACCCCTCTCCGGGGAAGGGTGGCTGGGGCCGGGCGATGACTGCGCCCTCTTCCCGGCTCCCAAAGGGCAGATAGCGGTCACCACCGACCTTCTCGTCGAGGAGGTTCATTTTCGCCTTTCCACTACGCCGCCCCGCGACCTCGGCTACAAAGCGCTGGCGGCAAGCATAAGCGACCTCGCTTCGATGGGAGCCGCCCCTCTCGCCTGCACCATAAGCCTTGCCCTGCCGGGGGATTTGCCCCTCTCCTTCGCCGAGGAGTTTTACGCGGGGCTCCGGGAATGTTCTGAAAAATACTCCTGCGCCCTTGCGGGCGGAGACACCTCCTCCTCCGGCAAGGTGTTCATCTCCGTGACCGCCTTCGGCTCGGTGGACTCCGGCAAAGCCTTCCTTCGCTCCGGGGCGAAACCGGGCGACGATCTCTGGCTAAGCGGGGCCACGGGGGAGAGCGCCGGAGGTTTTTACTGCCTTGAAAAGGGGATTGCCCATGCCGGCCCGGCGAAAAAGCTGATTGAAAGACACCTTCGCCCGGAGCCGAGGCTTTCTCTCTCCCTCGGTCTCGCCTCCGAGGGTCTGGCGAACTCGATGATCGACGTCTCCGACGGGGTTTTTATCGACGCCTCCCATCTGGCCGAGCGCAGCAACGCGGTCATCCGCATCGACAAGCCCTCCGTCCCGCTCACTCCGGAACTTCTTGAGGTGAAACGCCTCACCGGCAAAGACCCCTTCGCTCTCGCCCTCGGCGGCGGCGAGGATTACGAGCTTCTCTTCACCGCCCCTAAAGAAAACCGGGCGAAAATCAAAAAAACCGGTGAAAATACGGGTACGGCGGTAACGCTCATCGGGGAAGTGGAGGAAAGCGCGAAGAAGGGAAGGGTCCGGCTCCTGTCCGGTGCCGGGGTCGAGATCGAGCCGCCCCTGAGGGGATTTGAACACTTCGAGGGCTAAATAATTCCGGAAAGGCTGTCAAAAAACGTCGAAAACTCGCCCCTGCGTTTTTCCTTACGGTAAAGGATTTTGCCGCCGGGCGAGGAGCCCGCAGGGAGCGCGACGAAGACAGTATCGTTCATACGGCGAGGAGCGCTCCCGAGTAGCGACGAAGCCCTGCGGCAAAAGACGAAGCCGCCGGGGGCTCTCCCCTTTCGGCAAGAGCCCCCTTCAGTCCGGAACCACAGTCCTGTGCCCCGATCCCCCGGAGAATAATGGCCCTTTGGCTGGCCACGGGTTTAATATATTTTATTTATAACCGTGTTTCTTCACTCCAAGGAGTGATTTTTTTTAAATTTATTTATCTTTCCATTATTCGGAGGAAAAATGGCGGACAATGACAATATTGCGGGCGGCCCGCACAGCTTCTTCGCCGCCTGGCTGCTCCTTCACGAAAAGGCCGACGAGTGGCTGAAGGACGCGGTCCGGCGCGCCAACGAGACCCCCGGCGAGGCGCGGAAGGAATACCAGAACTTTCTCCTTTCGGTGGACAGGGAAAAGGAATACCTGAAGGGAATCTTCTCCGAAGCGCTGGTGTGCGAGTTTCGCCACCTCGGCTTCCTTCACGGGGATGACCTTTCGGCGCAGGGCGAAGAGCTTCGTCAGGTAAAGGAAAGGCTCCGCGCTCTGGAAGACCAGCTCTCGCGGCTCAAAGAGAAGATCTGAGCTCCGCCGTGGTTTTAAGGGCGCTCGAAATCTCCTTTTCGCTCTTTCGCCACACCTTCTATCCTTCCCTCGTCTCGCTCGCGAACTCCTCTCCCTTGCCTTTTTACGAGGGAATAAGAAACGCCTTTGAAAAGCTGGGACCGGCTTTCGTAAAGCTCGGCCAGTTTTTTTCCATCCGCGAAGACCTCGTCGGCCCCGCTTTCGCCTCGGTCATGGAAAAGCTTCAGGACAGCGCCGCTCCGATGGAGTTCTCCGTGGTGCGCTCCGTCGTCGAGAGGGAGCTTGCCGCCCCGCTGCCGGAGCTTTTCGCAAGCTTCGAGCCCCTGCCGCTGGCCTCCGCTTCGGTGAGTCAGGTCCACCGGGCGAGACTTCACACCGGCGAAGAGGTGGCGGTAAAAGTACTCCGCCCCGAGGCTAAAACCCTCCTCCTCGGCGACGCCCGCCTGCTTGCCGGTATGGCCAACCTGCTGCACCGGACAGGGCTCTTCAAAAAACATATCGATCTGCCCGCCTTCGCCCTTGAGATTCAAAAAAGCGCGGAGGCGGAGGTTGATTTCCGCAGGGAGGCGGAGGTCTCGGAGCGCTTCGCCCGGAATTTCAAAACACCTCTCTCCCCGCGCATTCCCAGAATTTTCTGGAGCCACACCACCGAAAAAATCCTCACGGCCGAGTACATCCCCGGCAAAAAGATCTCCGACCCCTCCCTCCGGCGGGAGGAAGGCTACCCCGAACTGGCCGAGCAGGGCGCGGAGTTTTTCCTCCGGCAGGTTCTGGACCACGGCCTCTTTCACGCCGACCTCCACCCCGCCAACCTTCTGGTCTCCGAAAGCGGGGAGATAACCTATCTCGACTTCGGGATAAACGGAGAGCTTTCGGAGGAAGAACGCCACGCCATCTTCGGCACTCTGGCCGGGCTTCTGGCCGAGGACGCGCCGCTGGCGCTTCGCCACTTGAAAAAACTCGGCGTCAGGGTTGACAGGGAGAGGGAGGCCGCCTTCGCGGAGGATATCCGCCGGGCGATGGAAAGCGCCATGACTGGAAAGCTGAAGGACGCGGACCTGCGGGTAATCGGAAGGGGGATACTGGGGGCGGTAAGGAGGAACAGGGTCGCCTTTCCCCACAAGTACGCGCTGCTGATAAAGGCGCTACTGACCGTCGAGGGCTCGGCGAGAACGCTTCACGGCGATTTCGATTTCGCCAAAGCCGCCCGAAGATACCTTCTCACCAGCTTCGCCGGAAAACGGGGAGCCGGACTGATAATCCAGGCCACCTACAGGGGGGCGATGCTCTGCGCGCTGGCTGGGAACGGAGGAGTCCGATAATAAGGATTTTGCCGCCGGGCGAGGAGTCCGTAGCGGGTGCCTCCGCCAAAGCTAATGCGTGAGGCCTTTGCCGATGCGGTTTTTCGTTCCCGGCGAGGAATCCCGCAACGAGAGGGCGAGGCAGTAGCATCGCTACGGCGAGCCCTTGAGAGAGGACATGACGAAGCCGGGGGCGGAAACCCGCATCGGCTAATAGGCCATCCTCTTCAGCATCAGGCTGTTTCTGGCCCCATGCGGATTATGACAAGCAAGGCAACTGTCCGGCCTGACCCTCTCTCTTACGAGGTAATCCGGGGGTATGTGTTTCGGCGCCACCTCGTGGCACTGGTCGCAGACCCTGTCCGGCTGCTCCGCCGTCAGGAACTTGTCCCCGGTTCCCTTTTTGTGGCTGTGGCGAAGCTCGTGGCAGGCGGTGCAGCTTCCCGAGGCGATAGGGCCGTGGTAATTGGTCCACTGCTTGCCGTACTCGTCCAGCAGCACCTTCGGGTGGCAGTTTTTGCAGGCCGCGTCCGCGCCGCCCCTGATGAGCCCCTTGTTGTCCTCGCTGTGCGGGTCGTGGCAGGCGCTGCACTTTCCGGTCTTTACTATGCCGTGCGCGAGCTTGTCTTGGGCGGGCGGGGTCTTGAAGGTCTTTTTGTGGCACGAGATGCATATCTCGGGCTGCTTTTCGGGGAGGAGGGGCTTGGCGTCGCTGATGTGCGGAAGGTGGCAGGCCCTGCAATCCTTGTCCTTAAGCGCCCCGTGAAGGAATTTCTTGGATTCCCGCTCCTCGCCGTGGCACCACTTGCAAAGGTCTTTGGGATCGATGAGCAGCATCTTGTCCCTTTGCTTGATGTGAGGGTTGTGGCAGGCGGTGCAGGCGTCGTTGGCGACCGGGCTGTGGACGGTATCCTTGCCCGCGGCGGTGGCCGTGCCCACGGTGTCGCCGTGGCAACGGTAACAGGTTTCGCTCTTGGCGTAGCGGAGCCCCACCTTTCCATCTTCGACAACGTGGCAGACCCCGCAGCCGCCGTTTCTCACCGGGTAATGCAGCGCCCCGTAAAATTTCCCCGGATTGCCCTCTCCCAGATGGGGGTTGTGGCAAAGAACGCACTGCGACGCGGACTTTATCGGCAGATTTCCGTGGGTATTCTGGAACTCGGAGAGGGTCGAATTATGGCACTTGCCGCAAATCTGCGCCGTGAGTTCGGCGGTGGACTTGTGGGGATCGTGGCAGGTGATGCAGTCCCCCGAAGCGCCTTTGAAATGGCCCTGACTCCCGGCTTTTTCCTGATGGCAGTCAACGCAAGCCTTCGCGGTCTCGTTCCTCACCAGCTTGTCCCGCTCCGACTGATGAGAGAGGTGGCAGGAGGAGCAATCCCCAAGGCGTTCCTCATGCAGCTTTACCCTGGCCTTGTCGTGGCACCGGATGCACAGGGACGCCGAAGCTTCTTTAAGAAGCTTTTGCTCCTTGCCCTTGTGGGAGAGGTGGCACTCGAAACACTTCCCTCCCATCGCCGGAGCGTGGGCCGATTTCATTCCCGGAAGGCGCTTCGCCCGGTCTTTGTGGCATTCGATGCAAAGAGTCTGGGGAGAGCTTTTTTTGAGGAGCGAGGGAAAACTGGAGAGGTGGGAATCGTGGCAGAAAGCGCAGGACTGCCCCCCCGCGATTTCATGCCCGGCGCCGCCCCCGCGCTTTTCGTGGCAGCGGGAACAGGTCTTGAGTTCATCCCATTTAAGCAGCTTCGGATTCTCGGAACCGTGGGGAAGATGGCAGCCGATGCAGAACTGCGTCACCTTTTTGGTGTGTTCGTTGCTCTTTACCGCGATATCCCTGGCGACCGTGCCCAGCTTCTTGTGGCAGCCGATGCAGAGTTTGGGGAACTCTTCGTTTATTACTATCTCCCCCTC
Organism: bacterium; assembly: GCA_004322275.1. Taxonomy (NCBI): domain Bacteria; species bacterium. The sequence goes on along the minus strand of SCTA01000005.1, from coordinate 121,333 downwards.
CCAGAGAGAGTGGCAGGAGTCGCATTTTTTCTCGGCGGCGGCGTGGGCTTTGAACCTTGTGAATTTGCCCTCCCTGTTCGCCTTTGAATCGGGGGCAAAGAGGACGGAGAGCACCGAGTTGCCGAGGAGTACGTCGTTTTGCCCCTCTTTGACCTCTATTTTCGCCGAAAAGACGCGGCCTTCCATCGTAAGGCTCACCGGGAACCTGGACGAGCCCCCCTTGGCGAGGTGCTTTACGACGAGTTCGTCGCCCTCTTTCAGGGGAGCCTTTACGTACCCCTGTATTGTAAGGGTTTTTTCCGGGACGAGGCTGTTCGGGGGCGGCAATACCCAGCTTACGCCTTCAAGGGAGCGGGCCGTGCTGCTCAACGCCAGAATGATCAGGGCAAAAAGAAGAGTGAATTTTTTCTTTTTTTGCATCATATCAGTCCCGGATATTGGGATGGAGCGGAGGTGCTTCAATATAATTTAAAGGAGCGGAGGATGCCCCGGAAACACGAAGTCAGCCTGAAAACCGGCGGTTTCATATTAACCGATTATTTCCGGAAAACACTAGAAGGCTTTTGAAAAGCCAGCGACATTTTTAGCGGACTTTCCGGCTAAGGCGACTGCCGCTGATTTTATGATTCGGGAAATGCTGTAGCTCGCGGGCAGGATTGCCGATAAGTGGGCGGGGTGAAAAACTTAAAAATTTCGCCTATTTCGCAGCTTTGCGTTGAGTTTGCTTTTTTGAGCAGGTAGAATTGCAGATAGTTGCGGTTTCCTTTTAAAATTCGATATTCATCTCACGTTACTCTTGTTCTTTCGGGAGCGACATGAACACCATCATGCTCGTAACTTCGGAAAATGCTCTGGAAGAATCGCTCCTTCTGGAACTTCGGTCCCGCACGGACGCGGATCAATTCGGCCTGCGTATCGCTTACTCCGGCGAAGAGGCCGCGCACGTTCTGTCCACCACGCCGGTCGATCTGGTGCTCGCAGACCTCAGCGTCTCCGACGCGGAGGCCCCCGGCTGGCTCTCTCTTCTCCGTGAGGCGAGGCCGGACGCCCCCTTCCTCGTGCTGGCGAAAAAGGACGCGGCTCCCAACCTTGCCGGACTCAAGGGCATATGGCTCGCCCGGAAACCCGCCGAGCCGAAAAAAATCCTCGACGCGGCCATCTCCATCACCGGGAAAGAGGCGAAGGCCTACGCCGCAGGCGCGCACATAGGCTACTTTCTTCAGATAATAACCTCCGACCAGAAGACCTGTTCGCTCACCGTGCGTTCCCGGGGGAGAATCGGAACGCTTTTTTTCCTCCAGGGGCAGTTGATCGACGCCTTTTTCGGGTCGCTGCGCGGGCGTGAAGCGGCTCTGGCGGTCCTGTGCTGGCAGGAGAAAGCCAACATCGAGGTCCGAAAGCTCTACAGCGCCAGAAGACGCGCCATAAAAGAGCCGGTGGACGCCCTCATAATGGAAAGCTGCCGCCTCAAGGACTCCGCAGAAGAGCAGACTCCCGCGAAAAAGCTTCAGTTCCAGCTGCCCGGCGAGCTTTTGTCCCTGATTCTCTCCGTCGAGGGGCTCCGCGAGATGGCGGTAATTCTCCGCGACGGCACCCTGCTCGCCCAGAAGCAGAGCGGAGACCACCTGGGGGCTCTTTTAGCGTATATGTCGATGGAGTTCGAGCGCGTCCGCACCCTTATGGACTGGACCGGCCCCACCCACATCGTTATCAATAACAAATCCGGCGAAAAACTGATTATACTCTTCGGACAGCAGATAGTAGTCGGCCTGCAGACCTTCGCCACCGTTTCCACGACACAGGTGATCAACATGCTATCCCATTCGGTACAAAGCGCCAGGGTCGCCTGAGCCGGGCACGCCAGAATGAACGAGATATTGCAGGAGATAAAATTCGTTCCGGGTGTGGCAGGAGCCATGATCCACCTGGGCGGCAGGAATATCGCCTACTCCAACATGCCCGAGGAGTTCGATCCTTTCCTCATGGAACAGGTCGGAAGGGTCGTCGGCCGCATCTACAACATACCCGACAAGCTTTTCGAGGGTCTTGAGACCGTTACGGTTTCTTTCGAGGAATACGTGCTCGTATGCCTCGGCATAAGGAAGGGGGCCGTTCTCATTATTCTCGGCGACGCCACGGTAAAAACCGACCTCGTCACCCTGACGGCGACAGGGCTCATCCCCGAGATAATCTCCCAGCTTGATTCGGAGCAGGGCTAGGCGGCCGGCCCCCGGCGGCTTATAATATCCATATTCACCGAGACGCTAAGACGAACGCCCGGAGCGGCTCCGGGGGATAACCTGATTTTTCACAGAGGTGACATGCCCTTTACAAGCCTCGAACAGGTATTCTCGAAGGTCGTCGAGGACTCGCCGGACGAACTCGTGGTCATCGACCGCGACTTCATCTTTCGGTCGGCCAACGAAGCGTACGTGAAATCAAGAGGTCTTGAGGCGAGCGACGTCATAGGCCGCAGAGTCGCGGAGGTCCTCGGTGAAAACGTCTTTGAAACCGCCGTGCGCCCCTACGTCGAGCGCTCCCTGAAGGGAGAATCCGTCAGCCGCAACTCCTGGGTCGATTATCCGTCCTGCGGACGGCGCTACCTTGAAGTCCGTTTTTATCCCCTGGCCGAAGGCGAAAAGGGGGAAATAAAGCAGGTTCTTCTGGTTCTCCGGGACCGGACGAAGGAAAAAAAGACCGAAGAGGCGCTTTTCGAGAGCGAGAAAGCCTACCGGGACCTCTTCAACGCCATGGACGAAGGCTTCGCCCTGGCGGAAGCTATTCTCGACGGAAAAAACAACCTCCGGGACTTTCGCCTTCTTCGCGTCAACGACTCCTTCCACAAACTGACCGGAATCCCTCCCTGCACGGCAACGAGCAAAACCGCTCTGGAACTTTTGCCGAATGCCGATATCGGCTGGCTGGAACCCTTTGCGGAAGTTGTCCGCACCGGCCAGCCGAAACGCTTCGAGAAATATTCGCGGGAACTCGGCGGCAAGTGGTTTGAGGTTCACGCCTTTCCCGTGGAAGAGGGGAAGTTCGGCTTTTGCTTCTCGGATGTGACGGCAAAGAAACAGTCGGAGGAGACCGGAGCCTGGCTGGCCTCTTTCCCCGCCCAGAACCCCTACCCGATAGCCGAAGTGGATTTTGAGGGGCGGGTGCATTACATGAATCCCGCCGCCGAAACCCTGCTCCCCGATCTTTGGGAAAGAGGGGCCGGACACCCGTGGCTGGCTGATCTGGGCTTTGCGGTGCGCTCCTTTGAGGCCGCGAACGAGCAAAGCATCCTTCGCGAAACAAGGGTCGGCGAGCGCTGCTTCCAGCAGATGCTGCACTACGCAGCCCAAACCCACCGGATACGCATTTACGGGCTTGAGATAACCGAGCGCAAGCGCCAGGAGGAGCAGCTCCTCCGGTTGAACCGCGCGCAAAAAGCCCTTAACGACAGCACCCACGCCCTGCTCCACGCGACGACCGAAGAGAAGCTGCTCGAAGACGTCTGCAGGATTATCATCGAGGACTGCGGCTACAAGATGGCCTGGATCGGCTACGTGGAAAACGACAAGGCCGGATCGGTGCGCCCCGTGGCCTGGTCGGGCTTTGAAAGCGGCTACCTTGAGTCCCTGAACATCACCCTGGCCGATCCCGAAAGAGGGCGCGGCCCAACCGGAACGGCCATTCGCACCCGCGAGCCCTGCTTTTGCCGCGATATACTCAACGACCCCCGGTTCGAGCCGTGGAGAAAAAACGCCGTCGAGAGGGGGTACGCCTCCTCGCTCGCCCTCCCCCTTATCGACGGCGGCAAGGCGTTCGGGGCTCTCATGGTCTACTCGACCGAGAAAAACCCCTTCACGGAGGCCGAAACCGCCCTGTTAAAAGACCTTGCGGCCGATCTCTCGTACGGCATAGGGACAATGCGCCTGCGCGCCGCCCATGCGCTGGGGGAAGAGGCGTTAAAGGAGAGCGAGGAGCGGTTCCGCAAGATGTTCGAGCGCCACAGGGCGATAATGCTGATCGTCGATCCGGCAAGCGGCTGCATCGTGGACGCAAACGCCGCGGCGGCGGCCTTCTACGGCCATTCCCGCGAAAAACTCCGCACGATGAGAGTACAGGAGATAAACAGGCTGTCTCCCGAAGAAGTGGACGCCGAGCTCCAAAAAGCCATGCGGGAAGAGCGGAACTACTTTGTCTTCCCGCACCGCGTGGGGAACGACGAGGTGCGCTGGGTCGAGGTCTATTCAACCCCCTTCGACGTAAATGGCCAAACCCTTCTCTTCTCGGTGATTCACGACGTGACGGAGCGCAAGCGCTACGAGCTCGAAATCTTGCAGGCCCGCAACGCCGCCGCCGCCGCCAACAGCGCCAAGAGCGACTTTCTGGCCCGGATGAGCCACGAGATACGCACGCCGATGAACGGCGTCATCGGCATGACCGAACTGGCCCTCATGGAGGAGCTCTCCCCCAAGGCCCGCGAGTACCTCGCTCTGGTAAAGTACTCGGCCAGGTCTCTTCTCGACATAGTCAACGACATCCTCGATTTCTCAAAGATAGAAGCCGGGAAAGTCGAGCTGCACTGCGAGGATTTCAACCTGCTGGAAAAGCTCGGCACCGTCTTCTCGACCCTCGGCGCCATCGCATCCCAGAAAGGAGTTTCCCTTTACCGCACAATTTCCCACGACGTTCCCAAATACGTCTGCGGCGACTGGGGGCGGCTCGGGCAGATCCTCACCAACGTCATAGGAAATGCCATAAAATTCACCGAAGACGGCTCGGTATCGGTAAAGGTCACTCTCGACACCGCCCCGCCCGCCACTACGGCCGGGCGCTTTCGCCTCCTCTTCGAGGTTTCGGACACCGGCGTCGGGATACCCTGCGACAAACTCGAAACAATCTTCGACCCCTTTTACCAGTCCGGCCTCTCCCACCACGCCAAACACGGAGGAACCGGCCTCGGCCTGAACATCTCCCGCCAGCTTGTAACTCTCATGCAGGGCAGGATATGGGCGAACAGCGAACCGGGCTCGGGAAGCACCTTTTTCATAACCGCCGAATTTGAAGAAGCGGCCGCCCCGCCCGCCGTGAGAGACCAGCCCGAGGCAAAGGCGACCGAGCCCAGACCCTCCGGACTCAGAATCCTCCTCGCCGAAGACGAGCCGGTAAACCAGATGGTCGGCAGAGACCTTCTGGAGTCCGAAGGCCACATCGTTACCGTCGCGGCAAACGGCCAGAAAGCCCTCGAAGCCCTCGCGAAAGAGCCCTTCGACCTCGTCCTCATGGACATCCAGATGCCCGTCCTGGGCGGCCTCGAAACCACCCGGCGCATCCGCGAAGGGACGATACCCGGCATACCGCCGGATATCCTCATAGTCGCCCTCACCGCCCACGCCATCACCGGCGACAGGGAAAAATTCCTCGCCGCCAGCATGGACGACTACGTAACCAAACCCATCGACGTAGACGAAATCTACCGCGTGCTGGAAGAAACCGCCGGGAAACGGCAAAAAAGAAAAGACGAATAGAGAACCTGCTAAAAAGCCGGGTTGAAAGACCGTGGGCGAAGCCCCGAGGACTTGAAACACCCTTCAAATCCGAGTCCATCCGTAGGCCGGGTTCCGGCACGCCCTTGACCCGCCCTACCGAAAAGTATAGATTTCAGACCACCATGCGCCCGTAGCTCAGCCGGATAGAGCGTCGGACTTCGAATCCGCAGGCCGGGGGTTCAAATCCCTCCGGGCGCGCCAATTAAGCAAAAAAGCCACCCCGCAAGGGATGGCTTTTTTGCTTATTAGCTCGTCGGGTGAGAACCCCTTTGGGCTGTCCAATTCGCCGAATGTCGAATTGGACAGCCCAAAGGGCTGGGGCGAAGCCCCGAGGATTTGAAATGCCCTTCAAATCCGAGTCCATCCCGACGGGCACTACTGTTATTTTTTTAAAGGAATTTTCTCCCTCTTTTCTCCCTATGAAAAAAAAGGGAAGCGGATTAGAAGTCGGGGGCGGCATTTTGGGCAGTATACTTATTTATTATCCTTGCGAGGGCAACTATCCCCAGATCACCAGACCCGAATCCGGCTCGTTCACAAGATTGGGATGGGTCGGTCTGACCCTGATGGCGAAACCGTTGCGCCCCACCTCTTCGCCCAGTATCGTCCCGCCAAAGACCACTTCGCCGGTGTCTTTTTTCATGTCGAAGTGGAGGGGGTGGGATTTGGGGGAGGATATCTCGCCGCTGTTGTCGAGCGGGCCGTAGTAGGCCTCGACGCGCACGTCGTCGTTTTCGAGGCCGCCCAGAGCCACCGTGCAGCTTATCTCGAGCGGCTCCCCTATCGGCGTCTCCTTGCGGCTGAGTTCTTCGACCTTGGTGACGGCGACGTTCGGCCAGGCGGTCTGGACCTTCTTTTTCCATTTGGCGAGGTGCATGGCGGCGCGGTAGTTCTCCGCCCCGATGCGCCTTCGATATTTTATGGCGGGCTTGTAATATTTTTCGGCGTATTCGCTCACCATCCGGTCGGTGTTGAAGACAGGGATGAGGGTTGCCATCGCCCGCTTCATCTTTTTGACCCAGCCGATCGGCACCTCTTCTTCGAGCCTGTCGTAGAAGAGCGGAATTATGTCCTGTTCGAGGACCTCGTAGATGTCGTAGCTGTCTAGCTGGTCCTGGGTCTCCAGGTCGCCCTGCTCTTCGCCGTTGCCTATCGCCCACCCGACTTCGTTGGTGTAGGCTTCGTCCCACCAGCCGTCGAGTACGCTAAGATGGAGGCCGCCGTTGGGTATGACCTTCATTCCGCTGGTGCCGCAGGCTTCGAGCGGCCTTCTGGGGGTGTTCAGCCAGATGTCCACGCCCTGCACAAGATATCTGGCGATGTTTATGTCGTAGTCCTCTACGAAAACCACCCGGTCGCGAAATTCCCTCTGCCTACAGAAGCGTATTATCTGCTGGATGAGCTTTTTGCCTTCGTCGTCGGCGGGGTGCGCCTTGCCCGCGAAGACTATCTGCGCGGGTCTGTCCTTGTCGCCGAGTATCTTGTAGAGCCTCTCCGGCTCGCGGAAGATGAGAGCCGCCCGCTTGTAGGAGGCGAAGCGCCTCGCAAACCCTATGGTGAGCGCCTCGGGGTCGAGCACCTGCTCGCCGGAGCAGACCTCGCTCTGGGCGCAGCCGCGCCGGGCGAGGTGTTTGGGAAGGTTCTTCCTCACGTAGCCGATGAGGCGCTGCTTGAGCCTCTCTTTGGCGCGCCAGAGTTCGTTGTCCGGTATCTCGTGGATGCGCTCCCAGGTTTTTTCGCTGTTGGTCTCGTTCATCCACTGGGGGCCGAGATAACGGAAATAGAGTCTCGCCATCTCGTCCGAGAGCCAGGTCCGCACGTGGATGCCGTTGGTGACGTGGCCGATGGGGACTTCGTCCACCGGCGTCCCGCGCCACACGTCCGCCCACATCTTGCGCGCCACCACTCCGTGAAGGCGGCTTACGCCGTTGCGGTAGATGCTGGTCCGTATGGCAAGCACCGCCATCGAAAGGTCCTGCTGCCCCTGCGAGGGGTCGCTGAGGCCGAGGCGCATCACCCCTTCCATCGGTATCCCCATATGTATGAGTTCCTGGCCTAGCTGGGCCTTTATGAGGTCTGCCGGGAAGTGATCTATTCCAGCCTGTACCGGGGTGTGCGTGGTGAAGATGTTTCCGGCGCGTATGGCCTCGATCGCCTCCTCGAAGGAGAGGCCGAACTCCGTCATCGTGATTCTCGCCCGTTCGAGGGCCAGAAAGGCGGAATGGCCCTCGTTCATGTGGAAGACGCTGGGAGACTTGCCGATCTTCTGGAGGAATCTCACGCCGCCGATTCCGAGGACTATCTCCTGCTGGAGGCGTATCGCCGCGCCGGGCGCGTAGAGGCGGGAGGTTATCTCCCTCATGCTTGGGGTGTTTTCGTCCAGGTTCGCGTCGAGAAGGTAAAGCGGAACCCTCCCGACCTTCACCACCCAGGCGCGCAGGCGGACCGTCTCCTCCTGAATCTTCACCTCGATGACCACGGGCTCGCCGTCCTCGCCCCGCACCAGCGTCAGCGGCATATTGTGGAAGTCGTTCTCCAGATAGACCTCCTTTTGCCAGCCGTCGTAGGAGAGGTACTGGTGATAGTGGCCCTGCCGGTAGAGAAGGCCGACGGCCACGAGGGGGAGGCCGAGGTCGCTGGCGCTCTTCACGTGGTCGCCCGCGAGCGCCCCGAGGCCGCCCGCGTAGATCGGGAGGCACTCGTGGATTGCGTATTCCATTGAAAAGTAGGCCAGGCAGCTTCCGTCGAAATCGCACGGCTCCCCGTCGGTCATATCCGATTTTGGGGCGGTGTCGAGGTACTCCTTCAGGGCTTCGCTTATCCTCTCCATGTGGGCTATGAAAGGCGGGTCCTGCGCCAGCTCCCGGAGCCTCTGCTGCGAGACCATGCCGAGCATCGCCACGGGGTTGTGGGCGGTTTTGGACCACATCTCGTGGTCTATGCGCCGGAAGAGGTCGACCGCCTCGGGATTCCAGCTCCACCAGAGATTGAACATTATCTCCTTAAGCGGGGAGAGGAGGTCCGGCACCTTGGGTACTATGCTGAACGGATGCACCTTCATTATTTATTCTCCGATTTCGGCGAATGGCTGTGTCGTTTCTCGGGCGCGAGTCTCGGCGTATAAACGATACTGCCTTCGACTGCGCGCCCTGCGGACTCCTTGCCCTTCGCCGAAATAGCGTGCTGGAGTAGTCCGGGCTTCTCGCGACGCTTTTCAACGGCTCCCACTGGAATCCCTTTCGAGGATGATAGCCGTACGGCTGGGCAGATAAAAATTCGCAACGTGCATCATCTCGCTTCCCGCCCTTCTTGGGAAAGTGAAATACCTTTGCCCCGGTAAAATCCTGTCGAACCCTCCGAACCTCTTTTCGTCCGAGTCCATAAGCAGGGTGTAGGAGCCCGGAGGCAGCGCCACTCCGTAGTCGGTGTAGGAGGAGTGAGGGCAAAAATTGAAGATGACGAAGAGGCCGCCGCGCTCCACGGCCACAACCTTGTCGGACGCTATGAGGTCCAGAACCCTCGGCCAGCTCCCGAAAAGCCTGTCGGGATTCGTGAAGAGCCGGAGCATCTCCCGGTCGAAATCCGCGAGGAAGCGGTAGCGGAGGCGCGGGTCGTCCCGAAGGCTCCACTGCCTTCTGGCGAACTTGTAGGACCAGCCGTTGCCCTCCCTGGGGAAATCTATCCACTCGGGGTGGCCGAATTCGTTGCCCATGAAGGTGAGATACCCCCCGCCGGAGGCGACGAGGGTGAAAAGGCGCATCATCTTGTGGAGGGCTATGGCCCTGTCGATGGCGAGGTCGCCGCTGGTCTCCTCCATCGCCGTGTAGACCCTCGCGTCGGCCAGCTTGAAGAGCATCGTCTTGCCGCCGACGAGGGCCTGATCGTGGCTCTCGACGTAGGAGATGGTTTTTTCTTCCCTTCTCCTGCGCGTAAGCTCGAACCATATTCCCCCTATGTCCCACTCCTCGTCACGCAGGGTTTCGGCGACCTTGAACCAGACGTCCGGTATCCCCATCGAAAGGCGGTAGTCAAACCCCGCGCCCCCCTCGCTCACCGGTGCGGCCAGCCCCGGCGCGCCGCTCACGTCTTCGGCGATCGTAATCGCACCGGGGTATATCTCATGTATGAGGAGGTTGGCGAGGGCGAGATAAGCGAAGGCGTCGGTGTCGAATTCGCCGGTGAAGTAGTCGTCGTAGGAGGTGAAGTTCTTGTTCGCCCCGTGGTGGGTGTAGAGCATGCTCGTCACCCCGTCGAAGCGAAAGCCGTCGAGGTTAAACTCGGTAAGCCAGTAGCGGCAGTTCGAGAGGAGGAACCGGAGCACTCCCGGCTTCGCGTAATCGAAGAGGCGCGAGTCCCAGAGGGGGTGGAGCCCTTTCGGGCCGGAGTGAAAATAGAGGTGATCGGTGCCGTCCTGACGGGAGAGGCCCTCGTTTTCGTTTTTCACCGCGTGGGAGTGGACGAGGTCGATTATAACGCAAAGGCCGAGCGCGTGGGCGCGGTCGATGAGCGATTTGAATTCCTCGGGGGTGCCGAAGCGGGAAGAGGGGGCGAAAAAGCTCGATACGTGGTAGCCGAAGGAGCCGTAGTAGGGGTGCTCGGCGACGGCCATTAGCTGCAGGGTATTATAGCCGGCGTCGGCTATGCGCTGGAGGAGGTTGTCGCGAAATTCGACCCAGGTTCCCACCCCCTCTCGCTCTTCGGCCATGCCGGCGTGGGCCTCGTAGATTATCGGCGTTTTCGGGGAGGGAGGTCGCGGAAACTCCCACCGGAAGGGGTTTTCGGGCTTCCATACCTGCGCCGAGAAGATTTTGGTGGCGTTGTCCTGAACCACCCTTCTTGCGCACGCAGGAATCCTCTCTCCGTAGCCTCCGCGCCAGTGTACCCCGAGCTTGTAGTGCTGCCCGTGGCTGAAGGATTCCTCGGGAAAACACCCCTCGAAGTCGCCTCCCCCGGTCCGCTGGAGGCGGTATTCCTCGCTTTCCCGCCATCCGTTGAAATCCCCGATGAGGTAAATATCCGTAGCGCCCGGAGCCCACTCCCTAAAGCGCCAGCCCCCGCCCGCGCACCCCTGGAGTCCGTAGGCTTCGTGGGCGTCGGCGAATTTGACGAGGTCGCCGAGTCTTCGCCCGAGCTGTTCGACGACGGCGGCGCGCGCCGCGATTTTATCCGCGTAGGGAAGAAGGTATTCGTCCAGCCAGCCGGGGAGGTTTTTCATCGCCGCCTACCCCGCGCCCATGTCTTTGGTGACAAGGGGCCTCTCCAGCATCTTTTCGTAGAGCTTGATGTACTCGGCCGCGGTTACGTCGTGGCGGAAGGTCTTCTCTCCATCCGTCATGATCCTCTTGGTCTGCGTTTCTCTCATGCTTTCCGGCAGCCTGTAGAAATCCATAGCCCTGTCTACCCCCCACCGGAGCCCCCCGGCGTCGAAATCGCGGAAGGTAAAGCCGTTGCCGGTGGAATTTTTCACGTCGAGCGGGAAGACCGTATCCTTGAGACCCCCGGTTTCCCGCACCACCGGCAGGGCGCCGTAGAGTATGCCTATCATCTGGGGAAGCCCGCAGGGCTCGAAAAGGGAGGGCATCAGCACGAAATCGGCGGCGGCGAACCCCTGCCTGCTCAGGTCTTCGTCGAAATCCCGCAGGCTTACCCTTCCCTGGAGGTTTCTGGACCTTATAATCTCGTGAAACTCGTGGGCGAAGGGGCCCCTTGACACCATTGCGACCTGCAGCCCCTCGAAACCGTAATCCCGGACGATGGCTTCGAGTATCTCCGCAAGCAGCTGACACCCCTTTTGCTGTGGGTCTAGGCGGGAGGGCCAGAAGAAGATCGGCGCGTCCTGCTCCTCGAAGAGCCCCATCGACTTCTGGAAGTGGAGCTTGTTCTTGCGCTTTCCCTCCCTGTGGTCGGCCGAAGTGTAGTTGACCTGAAGGGCGGGGTCGGTCGAAGGGGTGTAGGAACCGTCGGGGGCGTTGAGTATCCCGGTGGCGCACCCGGCGTAGTACTTGCCCCGAAGCTCGTTTCTTATGTGCGGAAGGATGAAGTCGTGCTGCCCCTCGACTATCTCCTCCAGAAAGGACTTGCTAACGGTGTTGATGAAGTGCGCCGCGAAGATGCCGCTGGTCAGAAAATCCACCGGGTCACGGTCCCTCGTTTCCTCATAGGTCGAAGGAGGGTAGACGTAGTAGAGGTTCAACCAGAACCCGGCCGCGTCTATCCCGTAGTCCTCTATTTTCGCCAGTTCCATGAGCTGGGTGTGGATGTTGTGGACGGTGAAGAGGCTGGGAATTCCGAGCCTGCGGGCGTGGGCGGGAATGAGGCCGGTCATCCAGTCGTTGCAGTGGATAAGGTCGGGGTGGACCCTCGGTATGATGTTGTTTATCACCTCGCGCTGGAAAGCCAGCGAGAGCCGGGGATTTTCAGATTCGTAGTTTCCGTAGACCGCGGAGCGGTAGTAAAAGATCCTGTCCTCGGCAAGGTGTATCCTGTCGTGGGGGAGCTTGCGCTGGTAGAGGCGAAGCTCGTCGCTTATGAGCTGGTTTATGTCTATGGAGAAGAGCTGGCGGTAGTTGGGGATGGCGACGTGCACGTCCACGCCCATCTCGAAGAGGGCCGAGACCAGTGAAGCCGAAACGTCGGCCATGCCTCCGGCCTTGGCGCTGAGGCGGTTGGCCATGTTTCCCATGCCGTTGGGCAGGTAGGTAATTTCCGGGGTGACGATAAGTATGCGCGGCTGTCTCGCCTTCCTTGCCCCGGCCCGGTTTTTAGCTGGAGGCATGAGGCTTTCCTCTACTGGACATCAATTACGCTGTTCAGGGAACCCATGCCGTTGGAGGTCCACTCGGGGCACGAAGTGTCGAGAGACCAGACTCCGTTGATGACGAACTTGTACTCATGCCTGCCCTTGGGGAGAAAGAGCGTCTTCTGGAAATTTCCGTCGCCCTTCTCGTCCACAAGCGGAATCGCGGCCGGCTCCCAGTCGTTGAAACTTCCGGCGATAAAGACTTCGTCCCCCGGATTTGCCTTGCAGGAGAAAACCACTTTCTTTTTCCCGGCGTTGTGAGTAGCCATTTTGTGTCTCTTTCTGTGAGGTTTATATCAGCCCTTAATAATTCTACTCCTGTTTTTCAATAACACAAAAATTCTGTACGCCTCGGTCGCTCCCCAGAGCTGCGCCCCGCAGCCGCGAAGCGAATGGGGGGCGTCGCCGTCCATAATCTCCGCCACGTGGCCCAGACATCCCGCCTCCATCACCGCGCCGCAGGAGCTCATCAGCGAAAGCGCTTCCGCCCTGGCGCACTCTCCCAGGGTTAGGTAGAGGGCCTCGCAAAAGGAGGGGAGAAGGAAGGTCCAGGCGGTGCCGTTGTGGTAGGCGGGCTTCCGGGAAAAGTCCTCCGGCCCCTCGTAGCGGCCCCGGTAAGGGTGCCTGGGGTCGGAGAGGAGCTTGCCGCCCTGCTCGATGTGGAGGGGGAAGGCCACCTCCCTGTCCGCGAGGCTCCTCATGCCGCCCGGAACCAGCAGCTCCCTGCACGCCTCGATTATCCCGTGAGCCTCGCTCGTTCCCGCCGCTCCGAGGGTGACGGCGAAAAGCTGGTTCGGACGCAGGTGGTCGTCGGGAACGCCTTCCCTCGCTCCCTGCCCCGGCGCGGCGTGGAGGCAGTCCGACATAAACCCCCTTTTTTGAGAATAAAAGAGTTCAAGTATGGAGGATCTCGCCTGACCGGCCAGCGCAGCCCAGTTTTCAGAACCGTCGATTCCGGAGAGCCCCCGGAGAACCTTGTACCAGAGCGCCTGAATCTCGACGGGATAACCTTCCCGGGGAGTTCCGGCGGGAAAATTCGTGTCCATCCAGGTGTAGTGGGCGGGGCTGAAGACCAGAGCGGTGGCCGGGTCCATGATTATCGAATTGGGGGTGCCCCGGATGTAGCTCTTCGCGATGGAGACGATTACCTCCCGGAGCGTCCTTTTGCCTAGGGCGGTTTCCCAGAAATCCTCGTTTCCGGTGGCCGCGGCGTACTCGAAGGCCGCGACCGCGAGCCACAGGGGGGCGTCGGAGGTATCCCGGTTGGAGGAATCGCTTCCCCGAAGCGCGTTGGGCAGGGTCCCCTCCCTTTCCATCGCGGCGAAAGAGGTAATCACCTTCGCCGCCGTGGAGGTTTTTCCCATCGCTATGAGCCCGCGAGCGGCTATGAGCGAATCCCTGCCCCAGTCAAGGAACCACGGGAAACCGGCCAGAAGGGATACGGAGCCGCTTCTTTGAACCTCGAAAGCGGAGGCGGAGGATTCGAGAGCCTCGGCGATAGGGACCTCGCGGTGAAACTTGCCCTCCCTCACGGGCGCCGGCCACTCGGGTTCCCCCTCTCCCCCGAAGAGCGCCCATGCCCGCGACGAGACGACGCCGTCGCCCCGAAGCTCCATCCGAAAATAGCCGGGGCTGAAAAGGTCGCTTCGCGACTCCAGCCCGCGCCCCTCCTCGAAGGGATGGGCGACGTTGTAGAGCCACTCCGGCTCGCTTGTGAAGAGCGAGTCGAAAAAGCGCATTTCAAAGGAGCGGAAGGGGTCGGGCCTGAAGGCGAAACCCTCCTTGGAGGGGAAAACGGCTCCGGGGAACCTCGCTTCGGCCCCCATCCACGCCTTCGTCACGCCGTGGCAGGGGCGGTCCTCGATATCCGGCCGGACGATAATCGCCACAGGCTCGTCGGGGGGCAGTTCCTCCTCGATGACTCCCGTGGGCCGGAGGAACTTCAGCTCCACCGCGTTTTGGGAGGGGAGGATGGAGAGGCGGGCCTCGATTCTCACGTACTTGCCCATCCCGCAGGGAATCTCGAAAAACCAGGCCATGTGGCAGTTGTCGTCTACCGCAAAGCCTGTCATGCACTCGGCGGAAAGCTCTCTCGAATATCCCCGGTACACCAGCCACGCCCTGCACCTTCGCAGGAAGACCCACCTGTCGGAGGGGTCGGTTCCGGAGGGGTTGGCGCTAAGGAAGGCGTCGTAAACGCTTTCGAGGTGGCCCCACCGGGCGCGCGCCATCGCCATCGTCCCCCTTCGGTTGGAGAGAATCGCGTGGCTGCGGGGGGGAAACCCTTTCGCGGCGGGACGGTACATCGTCACCGCCGTATCCTCCCCGCCGCCGAGGAGCAGCGCCTTTCCCTTGTACCGCGCCGCCACCCGGCCGTAGACCAGAATCTCCAGCTCGACGGTTCTTTGCGTCTCGTGTTTCTCGCCGAGCGGAGGGACGAGGACGAAATAATCTCCTCCCGATGAGCGTATGGCCCTTTCCCTTAAAAGCACCTTTCCCCCGCTCACCAGAGTCAGCTCGAAATCCTCCTTTGACTCGGCCAGAAGGACGTTTCCGGGGGGAAGGGGGAGGACGCGGCGCAGGTCGGAGGGGTAGCGCCACCGCGAAACCGGCGGCAGGGGGCAGCCGGAAAGCTCGGCGCAAAGGAGGTAGGGGTCGCCCTGATGAATACTCTCCAGTTCCATAAGCCTTTCGGGGGTAATCTCACCGGCCTTTCCCCAGACCTTCGCGAGGCGAAGGAGCGAGCGCCTCGCCATCCGCTGGCTCATCAGCGCCCGAAAGTCCTCCCCGTGGCGCTCGTGGGCGTAGCCGAGGCAGAGGACCTCGCCGGCCCGGAGGGTCAGCAGGTGTTCCTCCTTCTGGGTTCCGACGCTTACCGCCTTCCGGGAGAGCAGATCGACCGCCTCGGCCTTGTCGAAGGGGAAGTCCTGCCGTTTCCAGCGGACTGTCCCCTCCTTTTCGGTGTCGAGGTTGGCTATTACCAGCACCGCCGAGCCCCCGCAGCTTCTCCTGACGGCGAGCGCCGAGCGGTTCTTAAGGCAGCCGACGATTTTCAGTTCCGCCTCGTTGACGAAGGTCTGATGGGTCGAAAGGAGGGTGTTGAGTTTCGCGATCCAGTCCACCTGATTGTGCGCCGCGCCCCAGTTGAGTTCGCCCGCCTCGTGGACCTCTATCTTTTTTGTGGCCAGCCACTCCGCGCCGTTGGTGAGGCCGAAGCCGCCCCACTGGGATACCAGGGCGCTAAGGCCGCACCGCATCCTTGCGTAATTCTCCGAGCGGGCGGCCAGCCTGTCGTTGTCGTGGGTCTCGGCGAAGTGGATGAGAGGCCCCTTTAATCGCGATACTCCGTCCGACCAGGGGATGTAGGCGTCGAGCTGGTCGCGCGTGTAATTCTGGAAGAGTTCCGAGTAAGCCCAGTCCAGACCGGCTTCGACCAGCAAAGATTCCATCGTCCAGAGCGGTCCCCCGAGCCCTTCGAGGAAAAAGACGGTGTCGGGGAACTCCTCCCTGACCTTGGCCACCATGTAGCGCCAGGCCTCCACCGGGACCATGTACCCCGCGTCGCACCGAAAACCGTCCACCCCCAGCCTGCACCACCAGAGAAAGACCTCCGCCATGTAGCGCCAGAGGTGTTTCGAGGAGTAGTCGAGCTTGGAAAGGTCGCTCCAGACCACCCCCCACGCGCCGGGGGAGAGAAAGGATTCGTCGCTGGAGCGGGCGAACCATTCCGGGTGGTGAATCTGAAGCCAGGAGGCCCAGCCGGTGTGGTTTACCGGGATGTCCAGAAAGACCTTCGCGTGAAGGGAGTGGCTCTTGTCCACCAGCTCGCGAAGCTGGTCCAGCGGGGTGGTCCTCCTGTCGAATTCCGCCATCGCCGGATCGGTGTCCATGAAGTCCAGCGACGCGAAGGGGCTTCCGAACCTCCCCATCCTGCCGTAGGTGGTGGGGACCGGGTGCACCGGAAGAAGCTGGATAATGCGAAAGCCGAGGGTCTCCACGATGAAGGGTATGCGCTCGCTAAAATCGCGGAAGCGCCCGGAAGGGGGGATGACCGTATACCCCTCCTCCTCCAGTTTTTCGACGTTCTGGCTGAGTTCCGCCGGGCCGGGAAGGGTCTGCGAGTGTTGCCTGACGAAAGCGGAATAGATGGTGTTGGCGAAGGAATACTCGGCGGAAATAACCTTTATGCGAATGTTCCCGCCGGAAGGCCACTGGGGCTCGCCGCCGCGAGGCAGGCAGAAAGCCTTCGCCCAGAAGACGCCGGTTTCGAGGAGGGGGAAGGTGACGGAAAAAACTCCCGGCCCTTTGCGCTCCATGCGCAGGTCGCGCCAGTCGCGGTCGAGCCTCGGAACGCCCGCCTCGACCTCATCGATTATCTCGCGCCTTCGCACTCCCGCCCTCCCGAGAGTCGTCCGCAGGTACGCCTCGACGCCCTTGTCCTTTTGCGTCTCGAGGGTAACCGTCAGAAGGTCGCCGGTGAAGCGGACCAGTTCGGCTCCGGGGGAGGGGGTTTGTATCATAGTTTAGCCACCTCGGGGAGGGCGTCCGTTAGCAGTAATGATTTTAGCATATACCGGTTCACCTCTGAATCCTTAGAGGGAAAAACCTTTCCCTGCTTTTTTCGCCGTACCCGGTATATTTAATGAAACGTTAACGGATAGAACGGGATTTAAAAGATGACGATAAAAACCATAACGGGCAAAGCCGGAATAGGCGCGCTGCTTCTTCTGGCGTGCATCCTCGTGTCGGCGGCCCACGCCAGCGCCTTTAGGAGAGTGCAGGAAGGCTCGAAGATAGAGGACTTCACCCTCGAAACCATCGACGGCAAGGACTTTTCCCTCTCCAAAAACCTTGGTGAGAAGGCAACCCTCGTTATCTTCTGGGCCTCCTGGTCGCCGCGAAGCGTAGAGGCGCTCGCCGACTATCAGAAAATCTACGAAAAGCGCAGCGGGGCGGGGTTACAGGTAATCGCGATAAACGCCGAGCATCAGGAGTTCGTGCCTGGGGAAATGGGCCTTTACAGGGCCGCCGTCTCCCTCGCCGGGGCCAAATACCCGGTGCTTATGGACAAGTCTCTCACCCTTTACAACGAGTACGGCGTCAGCGCCCTCCCCTCCACCCTTCTCCTCGATTCCTCCTCCACCATCGTCTACGCTCTCTCCGGCTACCCCACCTCGATGCGCGACGAACTTCGTGAAAAGGTGGACGGCATGCTCGGCCTCGGGGCGAAGCCGAAGGAACCCGAGATACACGTTGCAGCTGCGGGCAAGGCGGTCAGGTACCTGAGATCGGCGCAGCTATTCCAGAAAAGGGGGATGCCCCACAAGGCGATAGAGGCGATTGGGAAGGCGATGGAAGAAGACCCCAACTACGCCGAAGCGCTCGTCCTGCTCGTGGAGCTGTACGAAAAGGTCGGCGAACCCGCGAAAGCCGAGGAAACGAGAGCCAGGCTGAAAACTCTGGCCAAATAGATACAGGTGTGTAGGATGGGTTTTAGATATGTAGGGTGTGTTAGCCGCGAAGCGGCGTAACGCACCACTTCTCCTTCGTCATTCCCGCGAATGCGGGAAACCAGTGACTTTTGTGTGTTTCGCAGGTTTTACAGCTAGCGGGGCTTTGCCCCGCGCCCTTGGTACTTCTTTTATAAAGAAGTACCCAAGAAATCGGCCCGGGAGGAGCCGCTCGCTCTTCGAGCGACCGGTCGCTGCGGCGGGGGCGTGAGGGGGCACCCGTTCGCTGCGCTCACTAAGACCCCCCCCGCCGCCCTTTCCGCCTCCGCTCCCTGCGTCACCTACGGGCCACGAGGGGGAGACGAAAGGATGGCTCGTCCAAAAACGGGATAATGAAATGTTTTTGGCCTCGAAAGTAGTTTGTTTACAGCTATTCGAGATATGTGTAGAAAATCTACCTTTGGGCGGTCAAAAGAAGCGGTGTTGGGGCGCAGGGTCGAATAGCCCCGCAACTATATAATTACATTCAGGTTTTATTGGTGTTAGTTTATCTCTGACTTTGTTCCGGCCAAAAACAAAGGGCTTACGGTTTTACCCGTAAGCCCTTGTCATTTATGGGGTGAGTGATGGGGCTTGAACCCACGACAACCGGAGCCACAATCCGATGCTCTACCAACTGAGCTACACCCACCATAAATCGCTTTAAAAACCTGCTTAAAGCCTCGTATGCTTCGTCGCGTGCTCGCTCCACGCTCGCCTAACAATAAGTTATGTCTCGCGTCTCGCTCCGCGTCTCCGTGGCTTCCGCGACGGTTTTTAAAGCGATTTAGACGCAACTCCCAAGCGGTTGTAAATATATTGGCACGCCTGAAGGGATTCGAACCCCTGACCCACGGCTTAGAAGGCCGTTGCTCTGTCCGACTGAGCTACAGGCGCGCGTTTCCCTTCTTGTGGTCGGGACGAAAGGATTTGAACCTTCGACCCCCTGCGCCCAAGGCAGGTGCGCTACCAGGCTGCGCCACGTCCCGATGAGGACGCAAAAGCTAACACAACATAAAGTGTAATACAAGAAGGTAGAGGCCGTCGCGACCTTTTTTGACTTCCGGAAACCCGAAATTCCGTCCGGCCCCGCTTCCGAGGTTCCATAAACGTCTTTCGATTTCGCGCCGGATTTTCCTTCGCCTTCCGGCAAACTGTTTTGGCGAAGGGCAAGGAGTCCGCAGGGCGCGCGGTCGAAGGCAGTATCGTCGTCTATACGCCAAGACCCGCGCCCGAGAAACGACCCCCGGTAGAGGCTTCCGGGGGCAGGCATAGCCGAAACAGGAAGCCGGGTCAGAAGTGCTCGTCGCCCCGCATCCTCAAAGTCTCCGTCATCCACTTCGGAAGCTGGCTCACTATCTTCCTGTCGCGAAGGAGCCCCATCCCGGCGACCTTCCCTCCCACTTTCAGTATGACGAAGCCCTTGCCCTCGCCCGCTTCGAGGCTTCTCCCCTCGGTCAGCGCTTTCAGGTCGCTCGCGGTTATCTCGGCGACGGCGCGGGTTGCGTGGACGCCGAAGAGGAGTATGCCCCCGGTCGCGGGTTTCATGGCCCCGCTGTGGCTTTCTTTGAGCAGCGGTATACCCCCTTCCACCGGAAAGAGAAGTTTTTCCGCCTCCACGGCCTCTTCGCGGACGATGAAGATCTGGTCGCCCTTCTTGAAAAGGCGGTAGCCCGTGAAGACCTCGGGGTCGATCCCGAAGCGCTCGCTAAGCGAGGAGAGGGCCTTGTGGCTCTCTTTAGGATTTAGCCAGTCGAATGACAAAGAATCCCTCCGAATCGAAGTAGTGCGGGTAGAGCCGGGCGGCATTTTTGAGTTCGCCGGGCAGTTTTTTCCCCTGCCACTCGGTGAGGCCGTCCACCGCGGGCAGACCGAGGCCCAGCGGGAGGACGCGAAGACCGTGTTTCTCGATGAAGGGGGCGACTATAAGCTCGTTCTCCGAGGGGGCGTAGGTGCAGGTGGAGTAGACAAGCTCCCCGCCCTCCTCCAGTATTTCGAGGGCCTGCCGGAGTATCCCCTCCTGCCGCTCGGTCATCCGGTCGCGGGTGTCTTCGGTGTTGTCGCGGGGGCGCGAGTCGAGGCCGCGCCAGGTCCCTTCGCCGGAGCAAGGGGCGTCGACGAGTATTTTGTTGAATTTCGTCCGAAGCGGGTAGTTCTGCCCCGAGTAGCAGGTGATTATCGTGTTCGCTACGCCCACGCGGCGCAGGTTCGCGTTCAGCGATGTTATCCGCTTGTGGCTCGGCTCGTTGGCGACAATGAGGCCGGTGTTACCCATCATCTGCGCGATGAGGGTGGTCTTCGAGCCGGGGGCGGCGCAAAGGTCCAGCACCCTGTCGCCCGGCTTCGCGCCGAGGGCGAGGGCGGAAACGGCGGAGGAGGCGCTCTGCATGTAGATGAGACCGAGAGCATGGGCGAGGGTCGAGCCCAGCGGCATCGGGGCCTTCTCGACGCGGAATATTATGTCGCTGAAGGGCTCCGGCTTGAGCGCGAAGCCGAGCCCTTCGAGGTTTCTCACTACCTCTTCAGGCGTCGCCTTAAGGGTGTTCACCCGGATGTGCGAGGGAGGGGCGGTCTTCACGGCGCGCAGAAAATCCTCGAACTCGGGGATCAGATCGGCGTAATGGTCGAGCCTTCTTGCCGGATTCGCCATTACGAGTCCACTTCGGCTATGAGCGCGGGGGTGAAGCCGATAAAATCCGCGCTGGTAAGGTGATAGGTCACGTTATTCCTTTTTCCGTAAGGATTTTTAAAGCCGCTCTCCCCCGAGAGGTGGAGGTGGCCGAAGACCGCGTGATCGACCCCGAATTCCTCCAGAAGCTCCGTCACCTTCGTCGGCTCCATCGCCGGCGAGGCGGGGGGGAAGTGGAGCAGCGCGATTCTGAGCCTCGTTTCGCCCCTTAGGGAAGCGAGGCTCATACGCAGGCGCTCCACCTCCCTGTCGTAATGCTTTTTGTCTTCCTCCTCGCCCAGTATCGAGTAGAAGATATCCCCGCTCTCGTCCTTTCGCGCCGGGTAGAGGGGCGTGAGGTCGAGCGAGGGGTCCACCCAACCGCGCGCCCCCGCGAAGCCGATACCGTCGATAATCACGCTGTCGTGCTGGAGGGCGAAGACGCCCTCCGGGAGTGCGCTCCGTAATTTCGATATGGAAGGCCACCAGTAATCGTGGTTGCCCTTTATTAGCACCTTCCTTCCGGGTAGGGAGCCGAGCCATTCCAGTTCGGGCAGGACCTCAGGGAGCTTCGTCGCCCAGGA
Source organism: bacterium (assembly GCA_004322275.1). Classification (NCBI taxonomy): domain Bacteria; species bacterium. The sequence continues at coordinate 100,253 of SCTA01000005.1, read as the reverse complement.
AAAATCCCCGGCGAGGCAGACGATGTCCCTCTCCGAAACCTCGCTTCTCCACTCTTTTTCGACTCTTTGGGCGTGGTTGTCCCAGCAGGGGCCGAAGACGCTCATCGGCTTTTGCCCCGAAAAGGAGAGGTGGAGGTCGGAGATGGCGAATACGCGCATTAAAATCCTTGGCTCAAAATCGATTTTCCCGGTTATTATCCAGAGCACATCTACCAGCGGGGAGCGCCAAAAGCCAGTGTTTTTGCGTGGACTGGGGGGCTCGCCAGAAGATATGCTGTTTTAAAAGGACAAGTGCGATTTTAGCTAAAAGATTTTTGCCGAAAGGGCTCGACGTTGCCCTGACGAAGGTGCGGGCCGGGAAGCTGGCGGTTTCCCTTTACCGCGTCGCCGATCCCAACGCCCTGGCGGATTCGGTCGATCCTGCCACCTTCGCCGTGGACGAGCGCTTCCCCTACTGGTCGGAGGTCTGGCCCTCCTCGCTGGGGCTGGCGGCGTATATTTCGCGGATGGATATTCCCTTTGGCCTTCCCGCGATAGAACTTGGGTGCGGCACCGGCCTTTGCGGGGTCGTCGCGGCGCTTCGGGGCGCGAGGGTTACCTTCACCGACTACGAGCGGGACGCGCTCCGGTTCGCGAGGGCGAACCACGCTCTAAACACCGGCAGACCGGGGCTGACGCGGATTTTCGACTGGCGCGACCCCCCGCGAAACCTTTCGGCGCGGCTGGTGCTGGCTTCGGACGTCATCTACGAGAGCCGCTTCATCGAGCCCTTCCTTCGCGCCCTGAAAAGGACGACCGCCCCCGGAGGGATGGCGCTGGTGGCGGAGCCGTGGCGGAAGATCGCGCGAAATTCCGTGGAAAGGCTCGAAGGGGAGGGGTTCAAGCGAACACTCCACCTAGAAGAGGTGACCATTGACGGGCGGACCCACGCAATCTGGATCCACAAACTGCTAAGGACGAGAAGGCGCACAGCCTGAAGGCTTGAAGAACCGCTAAATGGATTTCGATAGAACCCCGCAGAACTTTCTCCTCTGGCTCAGGAGCCGGAAGCCGCAACTCGCCCGCCTCCTCGACGGCGCGCGCTCCATCGGCAGTTCCGGCCGGAGGGTGGAGATACGAGCGCCGGGCGAGGGGTGGCCGGGAGCGGAAATTTTTTCAAGGAGAGAGGAGCTTTCCTCGGCGGTCAGGGAATTCTGGGGCGCGGGGGCGGTTCTTGAGCTTTCAAATACCCCGTGGGACAAGGAACGGCTGCCTTTCCCTGTTACGGCGAGCAAGGTCTGGAACCACGTCGCTTTTTTCGCCCTCGAAGGCGAGGGTTCGGCGGTAGCTATTATAAGAAAACCGGCGCTTGAAAAACTTCCGGCAAAAAACGGCGGGAAAGCGGAAATCGGAGAATTCGAGAAGGCGGGCGGTGTTCTCTGGCGCGGCCTGCCTTCAAAAACCGGGGAGTTCTTCCCCTCTCTCCTCGACCGGCTCCTGCCGCTGATGAGGGAGGAGCGCTCCTACGTCCATCTGGTGACGGGTTTTGCAGGCCACGAGATTGCCGGGGAACTGGAATCGGCCCTTTACGCCGTTAAGGAGTGGGGCACGCCGCTTTCTCCCGCTCCGCTTCTGCAAAAATACATCGGGAGGATTCACTTCGCGGACTCCGAAAACCCCTCCCCCGGCCTCGCCCTCGCCCTTTCGCTGGCGAAGGCGTGCGATATAAATGAGGATGGAAGATGAGCTTTTTCGTCCCCGCCTTCGAGGACGGGCGCATTCGCGCGGTAACCCACGAAAAGAGGTCGCTGGAGTTTATATCGGGCCTTTCGGGCGCGCCCCTCTTCGCCTGCGTCATCGGCTCGACCGAAACGGCGCTGATCGAGGGCATCTCGGCAGCCGGGGCTACCCCTGAAAAGCGGCGCTATACCGCCGCCCTCGACGCGGAGTTCCTCGTTTACGGAAGGCCCGTAACCCTTCCCGACATCCCCCGCAACCCCCTCGGCCCCCCCAGCCCAGTGGTGATAACCCACGCCTCGCTGAAGGAGATGGAGATCGCCCCGGTAATCGTCGATTCCGGCACCGAAGTCCCCCCGGCGACCCCGATACTGGATTTGAAGCTAAAACCGGGGAAAGATATCAGGACCGGGAAGGCGCTCGATTTGCCCGCCGATTTCGCCGACAGGTGCCGCGCCGCCGGAAGGGTGCTGGCCTGCCAGAAGGAGTGGCTCATCCTCTCCGAATCGGTGCCGGGAGGGACCACGACGGCTCTTTCCATTCTGCTGGCGCTGGGCATAGACGCGCTCGGCAAGGTTTCCTCCTCTATGCCGGGGGGAAACCACTCCCAGAAGGAGGAGGTTGTCAGGACCGCGCTGAAAAACGCCGCCCTTAAAGCCGGTTCAACGGGAATGGAGATAGCTTCCGCCGTGGGCGACCCGATGCAGCCCGCAGTCGCGCTGATGGCCCTCGAAGCCAGCAAGCGCGTCCCTGTGGTGCTCGGCGGGGGAACCCAGATGGCCGCCGTCTACGCCCTCATCTGCAGGCTGGTAAAGGAAGGCGAGGAGGGGAACCTCCGGAACATCGGGCTCGCCACAACGAGCTGGGTCGCCGCCGACCCGTCGGCGGACCTTCGCGGGATACTTCTGGAGATAAACGACGAGGTCCCGGCGCTGGCGGCCTGGCTGGATTTCGGAGGTTCGAGGCTCCAGGGCCTTCGCATGTATGAGGAGGGGCTTGTAAAGGAAGGCGTGGGCGCGGGGGCGGCGGCTTTCGGCGCTTTCGGAGTCGCGAACGTTTCACACGGCCGGCTGGTCGAAAAGATAGAGAAGATTACGGAAGGACTTAATGGCTGAGAACTTTATACCGCAGGATCACGGAGGCGACCTCTACTCCAGGGAGGAGGGGCCGGTCCTGTGCGATTTTTCCGCCTCCATAAACCCCCTCGGCTACCCCGACGGGCTGACCAAAGCCCTGGAGGAGCACTGGGGGGAGGTGCTCCACTATCCCGACCGCCACTGGAGGGCGCTTGTCGCCGCGATACGGGGGCGCTACGAGCTTTCGGGGGGAGAGGTGCTCTGCGGGAACGGCTCGGCCGAGCTTCTGGACCTCGTCATACGGTCGCTGGCGGTGAAGAGGCTGCTTCTTTGCCCGCCGGATTTCGGCCTCTACGAGCGTTGCGCGCCTGCGGGCGTCGAGATTGTGAGAATCCCGCGCGACGAGGAGACGGGGTTCGGGATAAATCCCGGGAAACTGCTCAAAGCCGTGCGCCCGGGCGACCTTGTCCTCTTCTCCAACCCCGGAAACCCCTCCGGCGCGGTGCTGGCGAGGGAAGAGGTGCTGGCGCTGGCGAGGGGAATAAGCAGCGCGGGAGCGGTTCTGGCGGTTGACGAAGCCTTCGCGGACTATTGCCCCCGCTGCTCGGTTCTCGACCTCCCCTGCGACGAGCCCGGTCTCGTGGTTATCCGCTCCCTGACCAAGTTTTACGCGATACCCGGGATACGGGCGGGGTTCCTCAGCGCGGGGTGCGAACTCGTCAAGAGAATCTCCGCCCTCCAGCTTCCCTGGTCGGTCAGCGTCCCGGCGCAGGTGCTGGCGGCACACTGCCTCTCCGACGACAACTGGGCCGCGAGGAGCAGGGACTATCTCCTGCGCTCGCGGGAAAAGCTGGTCGCCGGACTGAAAGCGATTCCCGGCATGACCCCGCTTCCCTCCGAGGTGAACTACCTCCTCGTACGCCTCGATCCCCCCGCCCCTAACGCCGACGAGCTTTATGCGAAGCTGCGCCGCGTGGGGACCCTCGTGCGCCACTGCGGCAGCTTCGGCCTCGGCTCGCGCTACGTCCGCGTGGCGGTGAGAACCGTGGGGGAGAACGCCGACCTCGTCAGGCACCTCCAGAAGATATCGGGGACCGCGGGCCAGCCGCTTTAGGCGATGATCCCCTTCACCCACCTTGACCTCGCGGCGGCCTGGGGGCTCGACCTGATCATCGGCGACCCCCCGGTCTTGTCGCGCCTGCACCCCGTGGTGCTCACCGGGAAGCTGATAGCTTTTCTGGAAAAGGCTCTCTACGGGAAGAGCGCCGGAACCGGAAGGGTCCTTAGGGGAGGGATATTGTTTCTCCTCACCGTGGGCATAGTCTTTGCGGCAGGTTTCGGCGCTGTCGCGCTGCTAGGGAGGTACGACGAAAACCTCGGGCGCGCGGTGGGGGTGGTTCTGGCCTTCTTCTGCGTCGCCACCCGCGACCTCGACAGGCAGGTGCGGCGCGTAGCGGTGGCGGTAAAGGAAAAGAGGCTGGAAGAGGCACGGAAACACCTCTCGATGATAGTCGGGCGCGACACCGAAAATCTCTCCGAGAGGGAGATACTCAGGGGCGCTTTCGAGACGGCGGCGGAGAACAGCTCCGACGGAGTCGTCGCACCCCTCTTCTACCTCGCCCTCGGGGGCGCGCTGGGCTTTGGCCCGGCGCTGGGGCTAGCGTACAAGGCGGTCAACACCCTCGATTCGATGGTCGGCTACCGGAGCGAGAGATACAAGGATTTCGGCAAGGTCTCCGCCCGCGCCGATGACCTTTTCAATTACGTACCGGCAAGGCTGACCCTGTTTCTGGTCGCGCTTTCCGCGCTCTTCGGACCGGGAAAGGGGCTTCGGGCGCTCAAAATCGCCTTTCGCGACGCCCGCCTCCACGCCTCCCCCAATTCCGGCTACCCGGAGGCGGCCTACGCGGGGGCGCTCGGCGTCTGCCTCGGCGGAACCAACGTCTACAAGGGTGTGGAGAGGGCTTCGCCCTTCATCGGCGACGATATCGAACCCCTCACGCCGAAAAAGGTTTTAAGCGCCCTGACGCTCACCCGGCTCCTCTCTCTTTTTGCCCTCCTCCTCTTCGGGGGGTGCCTCTGGTTTTTTCAGAGCTGACGGGCGGGTTTAAATGGCGGGAGGCGCTTTGGAAAACCGTTATGCGTTGACACCGCAAACGGCGATTTGCTAGTGTAGATATTTGCTTTTTGGCTGTGGAAGTGATTGACACAAAAGCGGATTTTTTAAATGGCAACCCTCGTTGACTCGGTCCTCAAAGCGCTGATAGAGGCCGGGGGCGAACCGGTTTCAGGGCAGGAGCTGGCAGCGTCGCTCGGCGTAACCCGGGCGGCGGTGTGGAAGTCGGTCACCGCCCTTCGCGAGGAAGGCTACGTCGTCGAGAGCGTCCACGGCCTCGGCTACCGGCTCGCCGGGGGGAAGGGGACGCTACGGCCGGGCGAGCTTTCGGCCCTCCTTGGGACCAAGACCTTCGGCAGGCACCACCGCCACTACGCCGCCACGAATTCGACCAGCCGCCGGGCGGCGGAGTGGGCGGAAGGCGGAGCGCCGGAAGGGGCTCTCGTCACCGCAGACAGCCAGAGCGCGGGCAGGGGAAGGCTGGGAAGGCAGTGGTTCGGAGAGCCGGGCGAGAGCCTCGCCATGACGGTGATACTCCGGCCCGAGGTGGAGCTTTCGCTGGCCCCGCTCCTGACCTTCGTCGCGGCTATCTCCCTCGCCGAAACCCTTCTCGGCTGGGTCGAAGGGGAGGCGGTGGAGGTGAAATGGCCCAACGACGTGCTTCTCGGCGGTCGCAAGGTCGCGGGGATACTCCTCGAATCGCGGGTTGAGGGTGTGCGAATCGACTACCTTTCCCTCGGCGTCGGGGTGAACGTATTGGGAACCCCGGCGAGGTTTCCGGAAGAGTTCCGCGAAAGCGCCGCGACGCTCGAAGAGTTTTCAAAAGCGGATTGTCCGGCCCCCGTGGAGGTGCTCTCGGCCTACCTCCAACGGCTTGAAGGGGATTACTTCCTCTTCTCAAGCGAGGGTTTCGGCCCTTTCAGGGAGAGGTGGGGGAGGCTTTTCCGTATGGCCGGGCGCGAGGTTACGGTGGTCTCCCGCGGCGGCGAGCTTCGGGGGAAGGTTCTCGGCCTCGCTGAGGACGGCGCGCTCGAACTTGAGACCGGCGGCGGAATCAAGAGGATTCTGGCGGGTGACGTAAGCTTTTCGACAACCAGAAAGTAAGGGGGCATGGGGTTTTAAATGCTTCTCGCTATAGACATCGGCAACACCAACACCGTCCTCGGGGTCTTCTCCGGAGAAGAGCAGAAGGGCCACTGGCGCCTCGGCTCCGACCCGAACCGTACCACCGACGAGTACGGAGTCCTGCTTCGCGGGCTCTTCGATTTCGCGAAGATTCCCGTCGAGGCCATCGACGGCGTGATAATCTCCTCGGTGGTTCCCGCCCTGAACCGCGTCATAGCCGACGTGGCCCGCGTCTACATGGGACTGGAGCCTGTCTGCATCGGTCCCGGCATCCGCACGGGCATGCCCATCCGCTACGACGACCCGAGGGAGGTGGGGGCCGACAGGATAGTAAACGCCGTCGCGGCCTACGAGCGCTTCAAAAAGGCCGTAATCATAGTGGATTTCGGCACTGCGACGACTTTTGACTACGTCACGCCCGACGGGGCTTACATGGGGGGGGTGATTGCGCCGGGAATTGGTGTTAGTATGGAGGCTCTCTTCAGCCGCGCGAGCAAGCTTCCCAAGGTGGCCTTCGCGAAGCCTCCGCAGGTCATAGGGAAGAACACCGTCCACGCCATGCAGGCGGGAAGCTATTACGGCTACGCGGCGATGGTGGAGGGGCTGATAAAGAGGCTGACGGACGAGGTCGGCACGAACCCCCTGGTCGTTGCCACGGGTGGAGCGGCCCGCCAGATAGCGGACGAGATAAAGGCGATAGATTATGTAGACGAGTTCCTGACCCTGGAGGGTCTCAGAATAATTTACGCAAGAAACCTTTAAGGTCTTTTAATTAAGATAATTGGGGCGCGCAGGGTGACCGGCCGCCCGGGTGAAAGGAGCGTAGATGAAGAGGTTTGAAATCGACAAGATACGGAACGTCGCCTTGATTGGTCACGGCGGAAGCGGAAAGACCAGCCTTGGAGAAGCCATGCTCTTCGTGTCGGGGGCGTCCAAGCGTCTGGGCAAGGTTGACGAAATGAATTCCCTGCTCGATTTCGAGCCCGAGGAAAGGTCGCACCGCCTCACCATCTCGACCGGAGTAGCCAGCTTCGAGTACCAGAAGAACAAGATAACGATCCTCGACACCCCCGGTTACGACGTGTTTCTCTTCGACGGCATGGGGTGTCTCCACGCCGCCGACGCCGCGATACTGGTGGTGGGAGGTGACGGCGACATAAAGTTCGAGGCCGAAAAGATGTGGGAGCAGGCGCTCTCCCTCGGCCTTCCCCGCGCCTCAGTAATCACCAAGCTCGACAAGGACAACACCTCCTTTGAAAGAACCCTCGAATACCTGCGCAAGCACTTCGAGGCCAATTTCGTGAAGATAATGCTCCCCATCGGAGAGGCGGCGGGTTTCAAGGGTTACATTGACCTCATCAAGAATAAGGCCGTCGCTTTCGCCGACGAATCCGGCAAGGGGGTCGAGGGGCCGATTCCCGCGAACCTCGCCGACGAGGCAGCGGCCGCCAGGGACGCCATGATAGAGGGCCTTGTCGAAACCGACGAAACCCTGATGGAGAAGTTCTTCGACGGGCAGGATATCTCCACCGAAGAGCTGTCCAAGGCCCTCCGGACCGGCATGGTTTCCGGCCAGATAGTGCCTGTGATGGTCGCCGTCGGTCCCAAGGCCATCGGCGCGACCGCCATCCTTGACGTGATCAATGCCGCCTTCCCCTCTCCGGCGGACCGCGCCCCCGTCGAGACGAAGGAGGGCGAGAAGCTCAAGGTCGACGAAAACGCGCCCCTCGCGGCCCTCGTCTTCAAGACAATTTCGGACCCCTTCGCGGGCAGGCTGAACCTCGTCCGCGTCTATCAGGGCAAGATGAGCGCCGATTCCACCTACTACAACGCCACCAAGGACGTGGACGAGCGCTTCGGCCAGGTCACGGCGCTCTTCGGCAAGGAACTGATCCCCCTCGGCGACGCGGGTCCCGGCGACATCTTCGCCCTGCCCAAGCTGAAGGAGACGATGACGGGAAACACCTTTTCCGACCGGAAAAAGGTTCTTCACATTCCCTTCACCGAGCCGCCGGAGGCCCTCATCTCCTTCGCGGCTTTCGCCAAGTCCAAGGGTGACGAGGACAAGCTGGGGCAGGGGCTCCGCCGCCTCCAGGACGAGGACCTGACCCTCCACGTCACGAGAAACGACGAGACCCACGAGCAGATAGTCTCCTGCATGGGGCGCCTCCACATCGACATCCTCTCCGAGAGGATGAAGCGCAAGTACGGCGCCGACATGGAGCTTAAAACCCCGAAGATTCCCTACCGCGAGACCCTCAAGGGCTCGACGAAGGTCCAGGGCAGGCACAAGAAGCAGTCCGGAGGCAGAGGGCAGTTCGCCGACACCTGGATAGAGATACGCCCCCTCCCGCGAGGAGAGGGTTTCAGGTTCGTTGACAAGATCGTCGGCGGCGCGATACCCCGCAATTACATACCCGCCGTCGAGAACGGCGTTAGAGAGCGCATGAAGAAGGGGGTTCTCGCGGGATATCCAGTCGTTGACGTGGAGGTCGCCCTCTTCGACGGCAAGTACCACGACGTGGACTCCTCCGAAATGGCCTTCAAGATCGCCGGTTCGGTGGGCTTCAAGAAGGGCGCGCTGGAATGCAAGCCGATCCTCCTTGAGCCGATTCAGGACGTTACCGTGCTGGTGCCCGACGAGAGTCTGGGCGACGTTATCGGCGACCTGAACTCCAGAAGGGGAAGGATTCTCGGGATGGACCCCGGCAAGGGCTGGCAGGCGGTTCACTCGCAGGTGCCCCTCGTCGAGATTCAGGAGTACGCCCCAGGACTTCGGTCGATGACATCGGGGCGCGGAACCTTTACAATGAAATTCGACCACTATGAGGAAGTTCCTGCACAGCTAGCCGAGAAGATAATTGCCGGATCCTCGGTAGAAGAGGATGAGGAGTAGCTATTGGCCTTGAAAGCGCGGAGTCTTCAGAAAAAGAGCGGGCTGTCGGGGAAGGCTTCCCCGACCCTCGTCGTGGCGGTGGCCGCCGCTTTACTCGGCGCTATCGTCGTCATGAACCTCTTCATCAAGGAGAAGCCCCCCGAGCGCTATCCGCTATCGAGCGCGAAGGAAGCCCTTTCGGTTTTGGGAAAGCCCAGGGCCAAGGCGGAGGTCCCTCCGGCCGCTCCCGCTCCCGAGGCGAAGCCCTCCGTGGAACCGGCCAAGGCTGCCGCCGAAGCGGTGAGGCCCGTGACGCCTCCTGCTCCAGTCAAACCGCCGGAGCCCGCTCCGGCCAAGGTCGCCACGGCTGCGGTTCCGAAGGAAGCGCCAGCGCCGAAGCCCGCACCCGCCGCTCCGGCGGTAAAACCTCCGCCCCCCGCGAAGGAAGCGGCCAAGCCGCTTGCCGTGGGCGGGGATTACGTCGTCCACGCGGGTATATTCCGCAGCCAGTTCTACCTCATCTCCCTCGAGGAGAGGCTCAAGGCGATGGGAATACCCTATTTCCGCGAGAAGGTGATGCGCAAGGGCGACGGCTTTCGGCTTTCGGTGGTCGGCGCAGACGCATCGAAGGCCAAGGATATCCTCGCGGCCAGCGGTTACGACGCGGAACTGGGGCAGGGAAGGGTCGATTCCTACTTTTTTCTCGACAAGGAGTGGGAAAAGGCGAAGTCCGCCCTCTCGGCGAAAGGGATAAACGCGACCGTCGAGAAATTCACCGGCGACGTGCCTATCTGGAGGCTTTACTGCGGCCCCTTCTCCGAAGGCGACGCGGGGCTGGTCCTCGCGAGGCTTAAGGAAAAGAACATAGACGACGCGAAGATTACCCGGCGAGCTAGATGACCCTTAGCGCAGTACCGCTGCCCGAAACCCTGAAAAGGGGGGTGGATCCGGCCTCTCCCCTCTCAACCAGGCTCGCTTTCGCCAGGGGCGACGTGCCGATGAGCGCCACCGAGAGGCTCGGCGTTCTCACCCACCTCGCCGCCGACCCCCACGGTGAGGTGCGAAAGACGGTTGACAATGCGATCTGCGCCCTCGAAACCTCCCTTATCGAGAAGGCTCTGGGGATAGATTCGCTCCACCCAGCGATAATCGACCTTCTCGCGACGCATTTTTCCAACGTCTCCCGCATCCTCTACAAGATCGTCTCCCACCCCAACATAAGCGAGGAGACGCTGCACCGCTTCGCGGGGAGCCGCGACCCGCAGCTTCTCCGCACGATAGCGGAAAACAATCCTTCGCTCGCAAACTATCCTTCGGTCATCGGGGAACTGCTGAGAAATCCCTGTCTCGGCTCAAAGATAGCCGAAGCTTTGCAGGAGACCTGGGGCGAAGGGCCCCTGTCGGAGATCGAGCTCGAAAGCTTCGCGGTGGAAGAGCCCCCGGCGGAGCCGGAGTGCGAATCGCCAGCCGAAGAGGTCTTCGCGTCTCCTGCCGAGGCCGCCGAAGTCGAAGCGGAGCCCTCCGTGGAGGAAGTTCAGGAGGAGGAAGAAGTTCTTCTTCCCGGCGGCGAGATCGACGAAGAGGAGGTCGCGAAGGCGGATATCTCGAATCTGCCCGACGAACTTCTGAAGGATATGACCGACTCGGGCTCGACCAACCTCTACAAGATCATCGGCAGTCTTTCGATAGCCGAAAAGATAAAGCTGGCGACCCTCGGGTCGAAAGGAGCGAGAAAGCTCCTCGCCAGGGACTCGAACAGAACGGTAGTCAACGCCGTGATAAGGAGCCCCAAGCTCCGCGAGGACGAGGTCCTTGCGATAGCGTCCGACAAGATCACCCCCGATGAGATAATATATTTCATACTCACGAAAAAAGAGTGGCTAAAGGAATACAGTCTCCGGCTGGCCCTCTCGCAGAATCCTAAGACCCCGCCGCAAAAGGCTTTCAGGCTCCTCGAAACCCTTTACGACAAGGATATAAAGCACATATCCAAGTCCAAGAACGTACCCCAGATCATCGCGCAGGCGGCTAGCAGGATCAGCCAGCGCAGGGAAAAGAAAAAGCACTAGGAAACCATGAAAAACTACTGCGAAACCCGTTTTCTGCGTCGCGTGCTCGCTCGAAACTCGCCTAACTACTTGTTATGTCTCGCTTCTCGCTGCGCGTCTCCTTGAAACCGGGTTTCTCGTTACGTTTTTCAAAGTTTCCTTGAGAAGGAGTAAGTTACATGGCGACACTGGTTTCCATTAACATAAGCGATAAAAAGGGGATGAGAAAAACCCCGATTCCGGCGGTACTCATAACCTTTACCGGCCTTGCGGGCGACGCCCACTCCGGCGACTGGCACAGGATGGTCAGCCTCCTCGCCGAGGAGTCGATAGACAAGATGCGCGCGATGGGGCTTGACGTGAAGGCGGGCGATTTCGCCGAAAACCTCACCACGCGGGGGCTCGATCTCCTCGCCCTGCCGCTCGGCTCGAAGATCAAGGTCGGCCCGGTGCTCATGGAGATAACCCAGCACGGCAAGGAGTGCCACACGCGCTGCGCGATCTACCATCAGGCGGGCGACTGCGTCATGCCCAAGGAAGGGATCTTCGCGAAGGTGCTCAGCGAGGGCGAGGTCAAAAACGGCGACGAAATCGTCATCGTAAAGGGAGAGTGAGGATGGAGTGCAGATTCAGGGTGGGGGTTCTTACCCTCTCCGATAAAGGGTCGCGGGGCGAGCGCGAGGACCTTTCCGGGGCGCTTATAAAGGAGCTTCTTTCCACCGGCCCCTTCGACCCCGCCCTTTACGAGGTCATACCCGACGATGCGGGAACGATAGTAGAGAGGCTGGTGCAGTGGGCCGACGTTGAGAAGGCCGACCTGATACTCACCACGGGCGGCACCGGGCTCGGGCCGAGGGACGTGACCCCCGAGGCCACGAAATCGGTGATTAATTTCGAGGTTCCGGGGATGGCGGAGGCTATGCGGGCGGCGAGTATGTTAAAGACCCCCCACGCCATGATCTCGCGGGCGGTCGCAGGAGTACGGGGAAAGACCCTGATCGTCAATCTGCCGGGAAGCCCCAAGGGAGTCAGGGAGAATCTTGAAGTCATACTTCCGGCCTTGCCCCATGCTCTTGAAAAATTAGCGGGAGATCCGTCGGATTGCGCCAGATAACTATCGGCATTTTCACGAAGGCTGGAAACCCCTTGTAGGATGGGCTTTAGCCCATCGGTCTACTAGTTGTGTAGGGTGCTGTTAGCCGCGAAGCGGCGTAACGCACCGGATTTGTGTGCTCCGCACGTTTACGGCTAGCGGGGCTTGGCGCGCCCCGCACCCGCGCCCCACTTTTTGTCGAAAAAGTGGGGCAAAACTCGGCCCGGAAGGTTCCGCTCGCTCTTCGAGCGACCGGTCGCTGCGGCGGGGGCGTGAGGGGGCACTCGTTCGCTGCGCTCACTAAGACCCCCCCGCCGCCCTTTCCGCCTTAAGCTCCCTGCGTCACCTACGGGCCACGGGGAGGACGAAGTGAAGGCTCGGCCAAAAACGGGATAATGAAATGTTTTTGGACTCGAAGGTAGATTGTCTACACGTATTCTTTGAATAGTTGTAAACAAATTACCTTCGAGCCGATAAGAGAAAAAGCCCGCCTCTTATCGGCGAGCCTTCTTTTCGTACCCAACGCCCTCCGGCGCCAGGGAGCGAGGGTGTTCCGAGCGCGCCATGAGCCCGTGGCGATTTGCGCGCTCGCCGAGCGACGAATGAGCGCCTTGGCGCAAAGGGGGCGCGCCTTTCTTCTCCCCCATCTTCTTTTGGCGCTAAAAGAAGATGGGGTCCGGGCGCGGGGCGGATAGCCCCGCAAGCTGTAAAACGGCGGGCCGAGCCCGCCCTTCCTAAATTATATTCCCCTTTTCCAGTAGTCCGTCGTCTGCGGCGAGGATCAGCAGTTCCCTAGCATCCTCGGCCTCTTCGACCGGCACGACCAGTTCGTAGACGCCCATGCCGACCACCGCCGGATAGGGGGTGATGGTCATGTCTCTTACGACCACGTCCAGACCCTCCTCTTCCAGAAGGGATTTCGCGGTCTCCAGCTCGACAGGGTTCCCGGTCCGGTAGATGATCTCTACGTCGCCGTCCATCACGGAACCAGCGTCTGAAGGCTCAGCCCCTCGGCCATGCCGTAGCCGAGCATCAGGTTCATGTTCTGGATGGCCTGCGTGCTCGCTCCCTTCGCCAGGTTGTCTATGACGGAGAGGATGACGAGCCGGTTGCAGGAGGGGTAGTCGCGCACCCCCATCATGCAGCGGTTGGTGCCGCGCACGAAGGCGGTGTCGGGCAGTATGTCCTTCGGGGCGACCTCGACGAAGGGGGTCTTCTCGTAGAACTTCTTCCAGATGTTTTCCACGTCCGCCCGCTTCACGCCCCTGAGGGGGGTCGCGTAGATCGTCGCCAGCATTCCCCGCGTCATCGGTATGAGGTGGGGTGTGAAGACAACCTTCACCGGCTTTTTCGCCGCCGCCGAGAGGTGGGACTCGATCTCGGGGGTGTGGCGGTGGGAGGCGACCTTGTAGGCCTTCAGGCTCTCGTTGGCCTCGCAGAAGTGGGTCGTCTGGTTCGCGCCGCGCCCCGCGCCGGAGACGCCGGATTTGGCGTCGATTATTATGGAATCGGGGTCGATCATCCCCTCCTGTATCAGGGGAAGGAGCGGCAAAAGGGAGGAGGTCGGGTAGCAGCCGGGGTTCGCCACCAGCCGGGCGGACTTCACCTTTTCCCCGTAGATCTCCGAAAGGCCGTAGACGGCTTCGCGGCAGAGCTCGGGGTGGGGGTGGGGGCCGTAGTGGGCCTCGTACTCCTCGGGGTCGGAGAAGCGAAAGTCCGCCGAGAGGTCGACGACCCTTTTCCCGAGGGCGAGGAGCTTCGCCACCACCTCCGCGCTGGCCTCGTGGGGCAGGGCGGTGAAGTAGAAATCGGCCTTTTCGAGCACCTTTTCGTCCTCGTGGTTCTCGAAGACGAAAGGCAGGGGGGAGAGACCGGGGTAGCAGTCGTAGAGAGGCTTGCCCTCGTACTGGCGCGAGGTGATGAGGGTGATGCGAACACCCGGATGGGCGCAAAGGACGCGGAGAAGCTCCGCCCCGGTGTAACCGCTTGCGCCTATGATGCCGACTCTGGTCATTGTAGCCTCCGTAAACAAAAAGAGCCCCGCGAACGGAGCCCTTTTTTAAAGAATAAGCGTATCTGCGGGATCTTAACGCTTGGAGAACTGGCAGCTCCTGCGGGCCTTGTGGTGGCCGTACTTTTTCGTCTCGACGATACGGGCGTCGCGGGTGAGGAGCCCGGCCTTCTTCAGCGTGTCGCGAAGCTCGACCTCGGCTTCGAGGAGGGCGCGGGCGATGCCGTGGCGGACCGCTTCGGCCTGCCCGGTGTTGCCGCCGCCGACAACGTTGACCTTGACGTCGTACTTCGCAAGCCTCTCGGTTATGGCGAGAGGAGTGAGCACCGCGCGCTGGTGCGCTTCGCGGGGGAAGTGCTGCTCCAGGGTGCGGCCGTTGTTTATGACTATCTTGCCTTCGCCCTCGGAGAGGGTGACGCGGGCGATAGAGGTTTTTCTCTTGCCGGTGGTTCTGATGTCGCTCATATGAATTCCTCCGCCCTACACGTCAAGGGGTCTGGGCTGTTGGGCCGCATGGGGGTGCTCGGCGCCGGAGTAGACCTTCAGCTTGCCGAACATCTTGCGGCCGAGGGGATTCTTGGGAAGCATTCCCTTCACCGCTATGCTGATGACTTCTTCGGGCTTGAGGGCCAGCATCTCGCGGGCGGAACGTCCGCGAATGCCGCCCGGATATCCGGTGTGCCAGTAGTACATCTTCTGATCGAGCTTGGAGCCGGTAAGACGGATCTTCTCGGCGTTGACGACGACGACGAAGTCGCCCGCGTCGGTGTGAGGCGTATATGTGGGCTTGTGCTTGCCGCGCAGTACCGAAGCGATCTTGCTGGCAATGCGGCCCACGGGCAGACCTTCAACGTCGACCACGAACCACTCGGGATTGACGGTCTGCGGTGTAGCCATATAGCTTTTCATGACCTTAAAACCTCATTAAACGGTAATTTAGCACGCCCCTCCCGCGTCACAAGCTTCGAGGAGCTTTGAAGCATGCCTTTATATCCGAAGAAAAAAAGCCGCGCAAGGGGAAATTGCCGTAAAACTTCACCCGCCGGGGAAAATCCATTTTACTGCTGCCATTGACGGGATGCCCACCAACTGAATAAACTGTCGAAGTTCGGGAAAACCGTGAGAGTTCCCGTCGAAGGAATTCCTTGACGGTAAGGCAAGGCAGTTCCTTAAGCTTTTAATTTGGCGAAACAGCTTCCCGTCAGACGAGGAGCCGCGCAGCGCGGGGCGAGGCAGTAGCAGCGCTACGGCGAGCCCCAAGCGAGCACGCGACGACGTATCACGGGAAGATCTTTCGCCAACGGAAGGATAATGGATGTCGGAAACAAAGGGAGAAGAAAAGAGCGTCAGCAGGCTTGGCGAGAGGGTCAGGGCCGAGCTCGCGGGGATAACCCTCCTGCTTGCCGCAGTCTTTCTCGCCTCCGCCATCATCACCTACAACTCCGCCGACCCCTCCTTCAACAACGCCGGGACCGCGGGGCCGGTACCGCAGAATGCCATGGGGCTCTTCGGCTCCTACGTCGCGGACCTCCTTATCCAGATTCTGGGGCAGGCCTCCTTTCTGATACCCATAGCGCTCCTGGTCTTCGCGGTGCGCTACATAATCCTCCGCCCGATACGCTACCCAGGCTGGGTCGCCGGGGGGTACGTCCTTATAACCCTTCTTTTCGCCACCTTCTCAAGCCTCTTTTTCGGCGAGATACACTTCGACCGCGACGCTTTCCCGGCGGGGGGCGCGTTAGGCGAGCTTCTGATGCGGGGGCTGATCTTTATCCTGAACCGCCCCGGCGCGTACCTTGTCGTTGTCACAGGCCTCGTCTGCTCCCTCATCTTCACCGTCAATTTCTCCCTTTTCGCC
Source organism: bacterium (assembly GCA_004322275.1). Classification (NCBI taxonomy): domain Bacteria; species bacterium. The sequence continues at coordinate 84,335 of SCTA01000005.1, read as the reverse complement.
TTCGGCGGAAGGCTAAGGGACAAGACGGTCGAGCTTCTGGCCCGTTTAAGGGAGTGGAGGGCGACGAGAAAAGAGGAGAAGGCGAGGGAAAGGGAGTTAAAGGAGGACAGGGCCGAGATACGGGCGGCGGCTGTCAAGAAGCCCCCGAAGATCGTCTCCGAAAAAGAGCCCGTCCACCACCAGAAGGTTCAGGAGACCTTCGACTTCGTGCGGGAGGTGGACGGCTACAAGCTGCCCCCCCTCGACATCTTCGAGGCGCGGCAGGGAGTGGGCAAGGGGCCCGATCAGGAGACCCTGCTCATGGCCTCCAAGCTGCTGGTGAAAAAGCTGCAGGATTTCGGGGTCGAGTGCATGGTCGAGACTGTCCACCCCGGCCCCGTCGTCACCATGTACGAGATAAAGCCCGCCGCGGGAGTGAAGATAAACAAGATAGTTAACCTCTCCGACGATCTCGCGATGGCCCTTCGCGCCCAGTCCATACGCATAGTCGCCCCCATTCCCGGCAAGGACACCGTCGGCGTGGAGATACCCAACGCCGAGCGCGACATTGTTCTTATCAGCGAGATACTCAACTCCCAGCTTTTCAGGGGGTCCGAATCTCTCCTTACCATAGCGATGGGCAAAGATATCGCGGGAAACCCCGTGGTGGCCGACCTCGCCCGGATGCCGCACCTCCTCGTCGCGGGCGCGACCGGCTCCGGCAAATCCGTCGGCGTCCACTCGATGCTGGCCAGCCTCCTTGCGCGCGCCACACCCAAGGACGTGCGCTTCATAATCGTCGATCCGAAGATGCTGGAGCTCTCCGTCTACGACGACATCCCCCACCTCCTCCTCCCCGTCGTCACCGAGGCGAAGAAGGCCGCCGTGGCGCTCAAGTGGGCGGTGGTGGAGATGGAGAGAAGGTACCGGCTGATGGCCGAGGGTGGGGTGCGGAACATCACCTCGCACAACAAGAAGGTGGAAAAGCTGCTCAAGACCGGCGACGCCTCCCCCGACGAGAAGTGCGCCGAACACCTTCCCTACATAGTAGTCATAATAGACGAGCTTGCCGACCTCCTCATGGTCGCAGCCAAGGACGTCGAGGAATCGATAGCGAGGCTTGCGCAGATGGCGCGAGCGGCGGGCATACACCTTATTGTCGCCACCCAGCGCCCCTCCGTGGACGTCCTCACCGGCATGATAAAGGCCAACTTCCCCGCCCGCATCGCCTTTCAGGTGGCTTCGAGGGTAGATTCAAGGACGATTCTCGACTCGATGGGGGCCGAATCGCTCCTCGGCGGCGGCGACATGCTCTTTTTGCCCCCCGGCACCGCCAAGATAAACCGCGTCCACGGCTCCTACGTCAGCGAGCAGGAGATAACGCGGCTTACCGCCTTCCTCCGCCAGCAGGGGACTCCCGATTACAACGACCAGATTCTTGCGGCGGACGAATCCGGGTATTACGATGACGGCGAGGGAGAGTTCGATTCCCTTTATGATGAGGCGGTGCGCTTCGTCACCGAGGCGGGGCAGGCCTCCACCTCGATGGTGCAGCGAAAGTTCAAGATCGGCTACAACCGCGCCGCCAACCTCATAGACATGATGGAGCGCGAAGGGGTAGTCGGCCCCAACCGAGGCGCGAAACCACGCGAAGTTCTGGCCCAGAGGGTCTGAGGATAAAATGATCAAGAAGTTCCTGCCCCTGTGCGGGCTTTTGCTGCTTGTCCTGGCCCCTTCCCGCGTCTCCGCTTCGGGCGAGGACTCGGCGGCGCTGATCCTGAAAGCTTACGAGGGCGTCTCGGACCTTAGCGCCCGCTTTTCGCAGATAACCGCCATAGAGACCACCGAGATCGAAAAGACCACCTCCGGCAACGTCTTTTTCAAGCGCGGGGGGAAGATGCGGTGGGAGTACGAGGGCGCGGACCCCCAGCTCATAGTGAGCGACGGGAAGGTCCTCTGGTTCTATCAGGTGCGCGACCGCACCGCCGTCAGACGCGACACCGCGAATCTTCCCCCTTCGGCAAAGGTCGCCCTCGACCTCCTAGGCGGTCTTCGCGACGCCGGAAAATACTTCGAGCAGTCCTCCTGCGGCGAGGGGTGCCTTGAGCTCAAGCCCAAAAAGACCGACCCGGATCTAAAGCGCCTTGTCGTGCGCCACGGAACTGAAGGCTTTATAACCTCGGTCACCACCGAAAACGCCCTCGGGAACATCACCAAGGTCGAATTTTCCGAAGCGAAGAAAAACACCGGCGTCAAGGACGCGATATTCACATTCACCCCGCCCGAAGGGGTAGAGGTAGTGGACGAAAACGGAGAAAAGAATTGAAGAAGGTCGGTCTCATCAGCCTCGGCTGCGCAAAGAACAGGGTAGACGCCGAGCGTATCCTCGGCGGCCTCGTCGCTCGCGGCTTTGAGATAGCGGAAGACCCGGCCGAGGCCGAGGTGGTCATCGTGAACACCTGCGGCTTCATCCGCGATGCGGTCGAAGAGTCGGTGGAGGAGATACTCCTCGCCGCGAAATTGAAGATTGAGGGCAACTGCAAGATCCTCGCCGTCTCCGGCTGCCTCTACAAGCGCTACCCGGAGATGAAGGAGGAGCTTTCGGAGGTCGATTTCTTTTTCACCCCCGAGGAGATAGACAAAATCCCCGAAACGCTCTGCGGAAGCAAGGGCGCGGTAACTTCCACGGTCCATCCCGCGAGGCTCCTCACCGCTCCCCCCCACAGCGTCTACCTGAAGATCGCCGAAGGATGCTCGAACCGCTGCACCTTCTGCACGATTCCGATTATCAGGGGGGATTTTCACTCCTTCCCCCCGGCGAAGCTCCTGGAGGAGGCGCGCTGGCTCGCCGGGCAGGGCGCGGTAGAGGTCAACCTCATAGCGCAGGACACCACCTCCTACGGGCTGGAGATCGGAAGGCAAGGGGAACTGGTGAAGCTCCTGAAAGAGCTCTCCGCCATCGACGGAATCGAGTGGATACGCCTCCTCTACGCCTACCCGAGGGCGCTGCCGGACGAACTTCTGGAACTCCTCGCCGAGCCGAACAAGATTCTCCCCTACATCGACGCCCCCATCCAGCACGCCCACCCGAGGATACTCAAGGCGATGGGCAGGAAGGTCACGGCGGGCGAGACGGCCGAGTTCTTCAAGCGGCTCAAAAAGCAGGTTCCCGGAATAGTCCTTCGCACCACCGCAATAGTAGGCTTTCCCGGCGAGACTGAGATGGAGTTCGAGGAGCTTTTGCGCTTCGTCGAGGAGGTGCGCTTCCACCACCTCGGGGCGTTCGTCTACTCCCCCGAGGAGGGCACAGCCGCCGAGAAAATGAAGGACCAGATAGACCCCGAGACGGCCTGGGAGCGCCACGACACCCTGATGAAACTGCAGGCCGAGCTCAGCTACGAGCGCAACCTCGATTTCGTCGGCAGGGAACTGCCCGTTCTTGTCGAGGGGATAGACGAGGAGGGGGAAGTGGTCGGCAGAACCTACGGCCAGGCCCCCGAGGTGGACGGCATAACCCGCCTTCGGGACTACGGCGACCGGATAATCGAGGTGGGAAGCTTCGTGAAGGCGAAAATCGTCGAGGCGGAGCCGTATGATCTGGTGGCCGAGGTTTTGTGGCCCGATGAAAACGGTTAAATTGTCTCGAACTTAAAACATCGCGCGCAGCAAGTTTTCAGGAACTTACCGCCGGGTTGTGCAGCGCCCCGGAACCGGGGCTCTGCGGCATCAGAAGTACCCGCCTTCCCACGATTTTCAATCTTCCCTCGGCCAGATACTGCAGCGCCTGCGGGTAGATGCGGTGCTCCTCGCGGAGTATCCTCGCGCCGAGGGTCTTTTCCGTGTCGTCATCGCGCACGGGAACGACCGCCTGAATGATTATCGGCCCGGTGTCCATATTCTCGTCCACGAAGTGGACGGTGCAGCCGGAGAACTTCGCCCCGTGGTCGATGGCCGCCTTCTGGACGTGGAGGCCCGGGAAGGAGGGGAGGAGCGCCGGGTGGATGTTCAGCACCCTGCCGGGGAAAGCCCGCAGCAGCACCGGCGTCACCATCAGCATGTAGCCCGCCATCGCGATCGTATCAACGCCGTAGCCGCGCATGGCCGCCACTATCTTCTCGTCATGGGCCTCGCGGGATTCCCCGCGGTCGAGTTCGATTACGACTGTCGCCGCCCCGTATTTGCAGGCGCGTTCAAGCGCGAAGGCGTGAGGGTTGTCGCTGATCACAACCAGCACTTTTCCGTCCAGCCGCCCCTCACCGCAGGCGTCGAGGATAGACTGGAGATTCGAGCCGCCGCCCGAAGCCAGAACCCCGATTTTTAAACCCATCAGTCTATAACCTCCACTTCGGGAGCGCCCTTCTTCTGTTCAATGATGTGGCCGATGACCGAAGCCTTCTCCCCGAGGGCGCGCAGCCTCTCCAGCACGTCCGCGCTCTCCCTGTCGGGCACCACGATAACCATTCCCACGCCGCAGTTGAAGGTGCGTAGCATGTCGGGACGGGGGACGTTGCCCATCTTCGCGATAAGGCCGAAGATCGGCTGCTCCACCCACTTCGAGGAATCTATCCGCGCCCCGCACCCCTTCGGCAGCACGCGCGGAAGGTTCTCCGGCAGCCCGCCGCCGGTGATGTGCGCCACACCCTTGATGGTGAAGTCGCGGTTGAGGTTCATTATCGTCTTCACGTAGATGCGGGTGGGTTTCAGCAGCTCTTCGCCCAGCGGGATTCCCAGCTCGGGGAAGACGTGGTCGATGGAGTATTTTCCGTCGGTGAAGAGAACCTTGCGGACCAGCGAGTAGCCGTTGGAGTGGACGCCCGAGGAGGCTATGCCGATGACGGCGTCTCCGAAGTTTATCGAGGTGCCGTCGATCAGCTTTTCGCGGTCGGCTATGCCCACCGAGAAACCCGCGAGGTCGTACTCGCCCTCCGGGTACATCCCCGGCATCTCAGCCGTCTCGCCGCCCACCAGCGAACAGTTCGCCTGCACGCACCCCTTGGCGATTCCCGAGATTACCTGCTCCGCCGTGCCCTCTTTCAGCTGCCCCGTCGCGAAATAATCGAGGAAGAAGAGGGGCTCCGCGCCCTGCACCACCACGTCGTTCACGCACATCGCCACGAGGTCTATGCCCACCGTGTCGTGCCTGTCCGCCATGAAGGCGATCTTCAGCTTCGTCCCCACGCCGTCGGTGGAGGCCACCAGCACCTGGTTCTTGTAGGGGAGCTTCGCAAGGGAAAAAAGAGAGCCGAAGCCGCCGATGCCGCCTATAACCTCGGGCCGTATCGTCGGCTTGACGATCTCGCTTATCTTTGAAACAAGCCGGTTGCCCGCGTCTATGTCTACTCCGGCGTCTTTGTAGGTCGTGGTCTTTGCCATGATTTCTCCAGATAAACCATCGCGCGTCCCGGATTCCCTCGGGCGCTCGTCACGTTTAATTTACCAAGTGGTAAGCCTATAAGAAGAGGCGGGCGTGGTCAACCATTCGTAGGGAGGGCGCGGCCCGCCAAATTAAAAAACCTCGCGGGGCCTCCATGGGAACGAAAAGAAAACTCGCATGCGAGCGGGGATTTCCCGGCTCATTCGCTCGAAGGTATTTTTTTACGTTGCGGATAGGTGTATAAAATTACGGCAGCCCGGCTTATTTACACAGGCAACACCAGCTTTGCGGATCATAAAGATGTTAGATAAGAATGCTTTGTTTTTTCTCGTTGGGGCGGAAGTTTTTATCGTTCTGGCGGTTATGGTGATTTTTCGGAAAAACAGTTACGAGAAGCGGAAAATGCTGTCGTATACCGGCATGGCGCTGGCGATTGTTAATTTTGCGCTGCTGATGGCCAGCAAGTTTATTGATTAGTAGTTGTGTAGGTCGCTTTGAGCGTAGCGAAAGGCGACAAAACATTAATTTCTTTGAGGGGTAGTTACGTAGGGTGCGTTAGGCGTAGCCGTAACGCACCATTCTTCGGTCGTCATTCTCGCGCGAAGCGCGGGAATCCAGTGACTTTTGTGTGCTTTGCACTTTTACAGCTAGCCGGAGTAGGATGGGCTTCAGCCCATCAATTTACAGCTAGCGGGGCTGTCCGCCCCGCGCCCCAAGCCACCTTTTGAGTGAGCAAAAGGTGGCCCAAAACTCAGCCCGGACGCGTCGCTCGCTCTACGAGCGACCACTTCGTTCCGGCTGGGCCGTACGGGGCACCCGCTCCGCTTCGCTACGCTAAGACCCCGCGCCGGCCCGACGCCTCCACTCGTTGCGCCGCGTACGGGCTCTGTGGGAGACGAAAAGAAGGCTCGCCGATAAGCGGGGTGATTATTAGCTTATCGGCTCGAAGGTAGTTTGTTTATAGTATGTAAAAGTAGGTCGGTTTGAGTGAAACGAAAAACCGACAACATTAGGCAAGAGAGGATGAGCAAAATGGACCTAATTGACAAGATACGCGAACTGTCTGCCCGAATACCGAAGCAACTTGATAGTATTCAAACAGAAGAGGCAACAAAGCACGCTCTTGTAATGCCATTTCTGCACGCCCTCGGATACAACGTGTTTGACCCATCCGAAGTTACTCCTGAGTTGAATGCAGATTTCGGTACTAAAAAAGGCGAAAAGATTGATTACGCTATCTTGAAAGACGGCAAGCCGATAATCCTTATCGAATGCAAGCACTACTCTACAGATTTGGGAAAGGTGCATGCATCTCAGCTATATCGGTATTACAGTGTAACCGAAGCACGCTTCGGTGTATTAACCAATGGTTTATTATATTGGTTTTATGCTGATCTCGACGAACCAAATAAAATGGATAAAAAGCCCTTTTTTGAATTCAATGTTTTGGACGCAAAGGAAAATGCTGTTGAGGAACTAAAGAAATTTTCAAAGTCTTCTTTCGACCTGAGCACTATTCTTTCAACTGCGGCGGAACTGAAATATACGCGGGAGATAACTCGCCTTCTGTCTGAACAAATGCAAGAACCTTCGGAGGAATTTGTAAGGTTTTTCGCTAGTAAAGTTTATAGCGGGAGAATGACTCAGCCAATTCGTGAACAATTTACACAGCTTACAAAAAGAGCATTTAGATTGCTTTTAAATGACCAAATTAATGATCGTCTAAAGTCGGTTCTTTCGCCAGAAGCCCAGACAACGCCAAACGCAACCCCTCAAATTGCAGCCTCTACAACCAATAATAAAGAAATCCCAGCTGCAACTGAAACAGAATCAGCAATTATCACCACCGAAGAGGAGATAGAGGCGTACAATATTATTCGCGCCATTCTTCGCGAACATATTAGTCCAAAACGAGTGGCTATGCGGGATGTACAGAGCTATTGCGGCATTTTGCTTGACGATAATAATCGTAAGCCAATTTGCCGTTTATATTTTAATGGATCTAGGAAATCCGTGGGATTTTTTGATACAGAAAAAGAGGAGGGATCTGTCATTAACGAACTGGAAGACCTGTTTGCTTTTGCTGGTAGGTTTAAAAGTGCTGTCGATAAATATGACAGCAAGTCAAAAAAGATAAGTCCTACTGTTTAGCGACTAGTATTTATGCTAATAACTCTTATTGGCACCGGTGGTTGTTCTCCTTCTCTGACGAGAGGGGGGGCGTGTGTTCTCGTGGAGGGGGGCGGGGCGAGGGTTGCGATCGATCTGGGGATGGGGGCGCTGGTTGGGCTTTTGCGGGCGGGGGTTTCGCACCGGGACCTGGACGCGATTTTTCTGACCCACAGGCACCCTGACCATCTTTCGGAGCTTCTGCCTTTCTTTTTCGCCTGCAATTACGCGCCGCCGCCGAGGCAGAAGAGGTTTCTTCTCGCGGGGGGGCCGGACACTCTGGCCCTGATCTCCGGGGTTTCGACGATTTTCGGCAGGTGGGTGGAGGCCCGCGGCTACAGCCGCGAGGTGCTGGAGCTTTCGGAGGGGGCGGAGTTGCTCGTCGGGGGGCTTTCGGTGGCTACAGGCCACGCCGACCACATCGAATCCTCGATCTCCTACCGCGTCTCCCTCGGGGGGCGCGCGGCGGTTATCACCGGCGACACCGGCCCCTCGGGCGAACTCGCCGTCTTCGCCAGCGGCGCGGACATCCTCATCGCCGAGGCTTCGCGCGCTTCGGACAACCCCGCCGACGGCCACCTGACGCCGGTGCAGGCGGGAGAGTTGGCGAAAGCCGCGAGGGTGAAAAAGCTCGTCCTCACCCACATCCAGCCCGAGACCGAAACCGGCGACCCGGTCAGGGAGGCCAAAAGCGCCTTCGGCGGCGAGGTTGTCCTGGGGTTCGACGGGCTCAGGCTGGAGCTTTAGTGGTAGGGTGGGCTCGGCCCACCAAGCAAATCCTGTCTGTGTAAACCGGTATGATATTTGTGGGGCTATCCGCCCCGCGTCCCCAAGCCACCTTTTGAGCAGGGGTAGGATGGGCTTTAGCCCATCAATTTACAGCTAGCGAGACTTCGCCTCGCGCTCCTTGGCGCTTCTTTTAGAAAGAAGTGCCCAAGAAATCGGCCCGAAAACGCGTTGCTCGCGCCTTTGGCGCGACCACTTCGTTCCGGCTGGGCCGTACGGGGCACCCGCTCGCCAAGGCTCGCTAAGACCCCGCGCCGGCCCGACGCCTTCACTCGTTGCGCCGCGTACGGGCCCCGAAGGGGAACGAAAAGATGGCTCGTCCAAAAACTAGTCAATGAAATGTTTTTGGACTCGAAGGTAAGGTTTTAACAGCTATAACACAGCAAAAGGGCCTCCGGTTTCGGGAGGCCCTTTTCTCTGCCGGAAATTAAAAACTACATGTCGAGTATGTCTTTTTTGTTGTCGATTATCGAGTAGTCGCCGCTCATGACGACGGCGCAGTCCTGTTCGACGACGGGGAGCGCCTCGCGGATGTAGCGCTCGGCGAGGGGCGTTCTGGACTCGTCGGCGAAGGCGTCGCGAAGGAGCAGGTAGCCGGAGAAGATCGCCGTCTCGATGTTGCAGAGGCGCGTCGCCATCAGGAGCTGGTATTCCGAGTCGTCGCGGGAAAGGACGTAGGCGGCGGCGTGTTTCAGCCTTTCGCGGCCCATGTCCACCGCGCTCGCCAGCCTGCGGAGCTTGCCCTGGAAGGGCAGGTGGCTTATCTCGTCCATCAGCGGATCGAGCACCCTCTGGGTGACGCCGCCGATGGCTGCTATGTGCTGGAGCTGGGTGGTGCCCTCGTAGATATTGGTGATGCGGGCGTCTCTGGCGTAGCGCTCGGCGTTGAAATCCTTCATGTAGCCGGTGCCTCCGTGAACCTGCAAGCCGTCGTAGGCGACCTTGTTGGCCAGCTCGGTGCTGCACGCCTTGGAGAGCGGGGTGAGGACGGCGGCGACCTTCGAGTAGAACTTCGATCTTTCCTTCACCTCCGCGGTGACCGTCTCCGGCTCGCCGTGATCGACCCAGTGCTCGTAATTGTCGCGAAGATCTACGTACTTGGTGGTCTCGTAGAGGAGGGTGCGCGCGGCGACGATATTGACCTTGGAGCGGACAAGCATCTCGTAGACGGCGGGGAAGTTGTCGATCGTCTTGCCGAACTGCTCTCTCGCCCCGGCGTATTCAAGCGCCTCGCGGTAAGCGGCTTCGGCTATGCCGATAGCCTGCGCGCTTATCGCGATTCTCGCGCCGTTCATCAGCGACATGACGTAGCGGGTCAGGCCCCTTCTGCGCGAGCCGACAAGCTCAGCGGGCACGTTCACGTACTGGAGCTCGCAGGTGGGGGAGCCGTGGATGCCGAGTTTCTCCTCTATTCTGCGGACCTTGAGCCCCGGAGTCTTTTCGCAGACGAACATCGAAAGGCCCCGGCCGTCCTTCGTGCCCTCTTCCGAACGGGCGAGGACGAGGTGGACGCTGGCGCAGCCGTTGGTGATGAAGCGCTTCATCCCGTTGAGGTACCACTGGCCGGTCTTGGGGTCCTGCGTGGCTTTGAGCTGTACCGACTGGAGGTCGCTTCCGGCCTCGGGCTCGGTGAGCACCATCGCGCCGTCAACCTCGCCGGAGGCGAAGCGCGGGAGGTAGTTCATCCTTTGCTCCTCGGTGCCGAAGCGGTAGATCGTCTCGCCGATGTCCTGCAGGCCGACAAGGTTCTGGAGGCTGGCGTCGGCGCGGGAGACCATCTCCATCATCATCGAGTAGAGGGTGCTCGGCATGTTCAGGCCGCCGTACTTGCGGGGAAGGGTGACGCCGAGAAGCTCCGCCTTTTTCAGCACGTCGAGGTTTTCGACGGTCGCTTTCGCGTAGCTGACCTTGCCGTTTTCCAGCTTCGCGCCTTCGAGGTCCACCGAACGGGCGCGGGGGGCGATGAACTCGCCGCAAAGCTCGCCCAGCATCTTTAACACCTGCTCGTAGCTGTCCAGAGCGTCGGCGAAGGATTCGGGAGCGTCGGGAAAGTCGAGCGCGTCGCGAAAGTCTCTCTCGCGGAAACGGACCACCTCTTCGAGGTCTACGTTCCGTAGGTGAAATCTGAGGTCTTTATTGTCCAGAAAAAAGTTTTCAGCCATTTTGGTGTTTCTCCCAAGAGGAGTTGTATTTCAACGCTGCTTCCCGGCCTACTGATCCTTGCCCTTGATCGCGTTTATCAGCATCGGGATGACCTCCTTGAGGTCTCCGACGATGCCGTAATGGGCGATGGAGAAGATGGGGGCCGAGGCGTCGGTGTTTATCGCTATTATCTTGGCGCTGGAGCTCATTCCGGCGCGGTGCTGTATCGAGCCGCTGATGCCGCAGGCGATGTAGAGCTTCGGACGGACGGTCACGCCGGTCTGGCCGACCTGATGCTCGTGGTCTATCCACCCCGCGTCCACGGCGGCGCGCGAGGCGCCCACCTCGCCGCCGATCGCCTCGGCGAGCTTGTGGATCAGGCCGAAATTCTCCTTGCTGCCCGCGCCGTAACCCCCCGCTACGATGATCCTCGCGCTCTTGAGGTTGACCTTCGACTCGGACTTGACCCTCTCGATGATGTTAACCACCGTCTCGGCGTCGGTAAGCTCCACCTTTACGGGAGTGACCTTGCCTGTCCTGCCGGGTTTGGGCTCTTTTAGTTGCATCACGCCTTCGCGCACGGTGACCATCTGCGGATCGCCCCAGGAATTGGCGATGGTGGCGATGATGTTGCCGCCGAAAGCCGGGCGGATCTGCATGAGACGGTCCTTCATCACCCGCGAATTGGCCCTGTCCTCGAAATCGTCTATTTCGAGGGCGGTGCAGTCGGCGGTGAGGCCGCCCAGCACCGTGGAGGCTACGCGGGGAGCCAGAGACCTTCCCATGTTGGTTGCGCCGAACATGAGGATGTTGGGGTTGTGCGCGCGGATGAGCTCACAGACCACCTTCGTGTAGGGAAGGGCGGAGTAGGGCTCAAGCCTGGGGTCCTCGGCCAGAAAGACGTTGTCCGCGCCGTGCTCGTGCAGGGTTTTGGCGAGCGCCGAGACATGTTTCCCGAGGAGGACGGCTTCGGTCTTTACGCCGAGACGCTGCGCCAGCTCGGTTCCCTTCGAGAGCAGTTCGAGGCTGACCTCGGCTATCTTGCCCGCGTCCTGCTCGATGAATATCCAGACGTTTCCGATCTTCTTGTCGCTCATTGAGAAATTTCCGTTCAGGAAGAGCCTGCGCAATCTTGCTAGCGAGGGCTCTTTGTTTAAGCCTTTTTACACGAAGACGTGGTCCGCGTTGAGCTCCTGCACGAGGGAGGCGATGCCCTCCCTGGTCGGCAGGATGTCCTTGTAGTCGGCCCCGGCGATGACGACGCTGGCGACGTTCTTGACCTTCGTCGGCGAACCGGCGAAGCCGATTCTTCCCTCGTCCGCGCCCACGTCGGCGGCGCTCCACTCGTGAATCCAGAGGCCCCTCGACCGCAGGCGCTTCTCCTCGGCGGCGAGAGCCCCGGCGTCCTCGTAGGTTGCGCCCGCGTGGCTGGCGAGAAGCTCGGTCCGCGTGACCGCCTTCTTGTACTGCATCAGCCTTCTGGCTCCGGCGGGTCTCGGGGTGTTGGCGGAAGAGACGACGGTGAAGAGGGCGGGAAGGGGGCACTCGGCGATCTCGTAGCCGCCGTCGATGAGGCTTCTGGCGGTAATTTTCGTTTTTTCCGCAAAAATCACCGCCTCGACGTAGGTGAGCTGGGGAATCCCCAGCTTTTCCGCCACCTGCGGGCCCACCTGCGCCGTGTCGCCGTCAATCGCCTGCCTTCCGCAGAGGACGAGGTCGACGTTCCCCAGCTTTTTCGCGGCGAGGGAGAGGGCGTAGCTGGTCGCGAGGGTATCCGCCCCGGCGAATTTACGGTCGGTAAGAAGGATGGCCTCGTCCGCGCCCATGTAAAGCGAATGACGAAGGACCGTGGCGGCGGCCTGCGGGCCCATCGTGCAGACGACAACCTTTCCGCCGAACCGCTCCTTTAAATCCAGAGCCATTTCGAGGGCGTTAAGGTCCTCGGGGTTGAAGATGGCGGCAAGCGCTCCGCGGTTCACCGTACCGTCGGGCTTCATGGCCTCGCCGGTAATGTTCTTGGTGTCGGGCACCTGCTTTATGAAAACAAGTGAGGTGAGACTCAAGCTGTTCCTCCAGTCCTGTGTAAGCGGTTCTTGTCGAGCCGCGGCTTCCTCTTTTTGGCGAATGGCCGCGCCTGCCCTCGAAGCCCGAAAGGGCGAAGGGGGGTCGTTTTCCGGGTGCTTCCGGCATGGCCCTTCCGCCTTGGGGGATAGGCATAATTACAGTATCGCCACAATCCCGGCAACCAAAAAATTCCCACGGCCAAAGAGGTAAATGGAGGGCGGGGCGCGGCGGGCGAATGACAGGGCGGCGCGCGCCCTGCTATACTGAATCATTATTCCAGCGCCCCTTGAGCCTTGAGGGTCTCTAAAGCGGTTAAAGGAGTGATGCAAGGAATGAACGACGTCCGCCCCAGTCCGCAGGATTTTCTGGAGCTGGTCAGGAGAGCCAGAGAGGGGAAGCTGCGCGTCTACATCGGCTTCGCCGCCGGGGTGGGCAAGACCTACCGGCTTTTGCAGGAGGCGCACGCCCTCGCCGGCAAAGGGGCGGATATCGTAATCGCCGCCGTAGACGCCCACGACCGTCCGGACACCGAAGCCCTGATCCCGGGACTGGAGGTGGTTCCCCTGCGCACCGTGGAATACAGGGGGCTCATCCTCAAGGAGATGGATCTCGAAGGGGTTCTTGCCCGCCGTCCGGCCATCGCCATAGTGGACGAGGTCGCCCACACCAACGCGCCGGGCTCGAAAAACGTGAAACGCTATAAAGACATACTGGAACTGCTGGAAGCGGGGATAAGCGTCCTTTGCGCCTTCAACGTCCAGCACCTCGAAAGCCTGAACGATCTGGTCGAGCAGGAGACCGGCGTCAAGGTTCTCGAAACCATTCCCGACACCTTTCTCGACAGGGCGGACCAGATTGTCAACGTAGACCTTCCGGTAGAAGACCTTCTGGAGCGGCTGAAGGCCGGAAAGATATACCCCCACGAGAGGGTTCCCCTCGCCCTTGAGGGATTCTTCAGGGGGCAAAGCCTCCTTTCGCTCCGCGAGCTCACCCTTCGGGAGGTTGCCGAGAGCATCGAGACGGCGGGAAGGCACTTTCGCCTCGGGGAAACCGGCCCTTCGCGCCCGACAGGTCCGGGAAGGGTGATGGTCTGCCTCTCCTCGATGACAAAGAGGGGGGCCATGCTGCTCAGAAAGGGGTCGCGGGTCGCGGGCAGGCTGAACACCCACTGGTTCGTCGTCAACGTCGAGACCCCCTCGGAATCGCCGGTGAGGATAAAATCCGAGGCGCAGCGCTATCTGATCGATAATTTCCAGAGGGCTGAGGACCTTGGCGCGGAGGTGGTGAAGCTGAAGGGGAAGGACCCGGTAAAAACACTGCTGAAATTCGCCCGGGAAAACCAGGTCAGCGATCTTGTCGTGGGCAGAAGCAGGAAACCCTGGTTGATGCAGGTCCTCGGTTTGTCGCCGACCCACCGGCTGGTCAACGAGGCGCTGGGCTTCGACGTACACGTCGTGGCGATGGAAAAGAGGGAAACGGGAGAATAGTGAAACATTCCGGTAATGGCGCGGTAAATGGAAATAAGCTTCCATTTTTTCGTGCAGGCGATTAATTTCGCTAATCAACTTTACGCCGGGAGCCGATAAGCCAAAGGTGCTATGAAGTATTTTGTAGTTTTAAGGAGTAGACCCCGATGCCCACGGATTACAGGCCGGCGGCGCCCCCGCCGGTTTTGCCGGTTTTCCTGGCCGTTCTCCTTTTCTTCCTTTCCGGTTGCGCCCCCGGGAGCGAGCCTGAAAAGGTCTCCCTGAAAAGCGCTCCCGAACCCTCGAAAACCGCCGCCCCTGCGGATGAAAAAAGCCTGAGGGTCGCCGTCGCGGCGATGATCTCCCCCAAAGAGACCTTTATCTTCTACAAAGACCTCGTGAACTACATCGGCGAGAAGGTCTCCATGCCGGTTACGTTTGTGCAGAGGGAGACTTACGAGGAGGTAAACAAGCTCCTCGAAAAAAACGAGCTTGACCTGGCTTTTGTCTGCACGGGGGCCTACGTGGAGGGCCACGATTCTTTCGGCATGGAACTGCTTGCCGCTCCCGTGGCCTACGGCCAGCCTCTCTACTATTCCTATGTGATAGTTCCGAAAGACAGCGGCGTCTCCTCTCTTGAAGGGCTCAGGGGAAAGAGTTTCGCCTTTACCGATCCGCTGTCCAACACCGGGAAGCTGGCCCCGGTCTGCATGCTCGCGAGCATGAAGGAAACCCCCGAAAGCTTCTTCAAAGCCACCACCTATACCTACAGCCACGACAAATCAATAGAGAGCGTGGCCAGAAAGATAGTCGACGGCGCGGCGGTGGACAGCCTCGTCTGGGACTATCTCGACAAGAAAACCCCCCGGTTGACCTCGCAGACGAGGATTATAAAAAAATCCGAGCCCTACGGCATACCTCCGGTCGTCGTTTCCAAAACTCTCGATCCGGGTCTCAAGGAAAAGCTGAAGGCGGCGTTCTTGTCGATGCACGAAGACGAAAAGGGCAAAAAGATACTCTCCGAAATCATGATTGATCGCTTTACCCGGCTGGACGACGGCAAATACGACTCGGTCAGGGCGATGAAGAAGTGGGTCGAGGCCAATGCCGGAAAGTAAATCGGCGAAAAGGCGCTTCCGGGTAAGGCTCCGGTTCAAGTTTTCCCTGATAGTCGCCTTCCTGGTCGCCCTGATGGGCATGCTGACGCTCGTATTTTTTTCCACCATGAGCAACGCCCTTTGGGAGGAGCACAGGCAAAAGGGGCTGACCCTGGCGGGAGGCCTCGCGGTCAACTGCGAATCCCTCATTTTACTGAACAACGTCGCCGGGGTTTACTCTTTGCTTCAAAACGCCAGGGAGGGCGACAGGGAGGTTGTCTACTCCTTCGTTCTGGACAAAGAGGGGAACGTTCTGGCCCATACCTTTGAAGGGGGGTTCCCGTCGCCGCTGCTTAAAGCTGTCCGGCACGCTAAAAAAGGAGAGATTGCAGAAAAAGAGCTGGAGACGGAGGAAGGGCTTCTGACCGATATGTGCGCGCCGGTTATGGGCGGCGAAATAGGCGAAGTTCATCTGGGCCTCTCCAAAGTTTTCGTGGCGGGGCGAATCGCCGACACCAGAAACAGCCTTCTTCTGGTCACCGGGCTGGTGCTGGCGACGGGGCTCGCCACCTCGTACCTGTTCGGCTCCTACATCACAAAGCCCCTGGTCGAGCTTGCCGAAGCGGCGGACAGGATCGGCAAGGGGGAATTCGATCAGCGCATCAGCGTGGTTTCCAACGACGAGGTAGGTCTTCTGGCGCTGGCGTTCAACAGGATGTCCCGAGAGCTCGACCAGACGATGCGGCAGATAGGGGAGGCCCGGGAGGAGCTGCAGAAAGCTCACGACGAGCTGGAGGAAAGGGTTAAGGACCGCACCCTCGAACTTGCAATCGCTACGAGGGAGATGGAGGCCTTTTCTTATTCCGTCTCGCACGACCTCAGAACGCCCCTTCGGGGGATAGACGGGTTCAGCCTCGCGGTTATGGAGGATTACGGCGACAAGCTCGACGACACCGGCAGGGATTATCTCAGGAGGATTCGCAGCGGCTGCGTAAAGATGGGGGCGCTTATCGACGATCTCCTCACCCTTTCCCGCATAACCCGCAGCCAGATGAACAAAGAGCCCGTCGATCTGAGCCAGATAGCCGTGTCCGTGGCCGCCGCCCTGCAGGAGGGCGCGCCGGATCGCAAGGTGGAGTTCGTTATAGAGCCGGGGCTTCGGATTTTCGGAGACGCCTCGCTGCTTCACGCGGCCATGACGAACCTTCTGGGAAACGCCTTCAAGTTCACCCGCTACAGGGAAGGCGCGAGGATAGAATTCGGGGCCGCCGCGGTAAAAAAACGCAAAATCTTTTACGTCAGGGACAACGGCGCGGGCTTTGACATGCAGTACAGCGACAAGCTCTTCGGGGCCTTCCAGAGGCTTCACACGGGGACGGAGTTCGAGGGCACGGGGATAGGGCTCGCCACGGTAAAGAGGATAATACACCGCCACGGCGGCGACATCTGGGCCACGGGAGCGCCGGGCGAAGGGGCGACATTCAATTTCACCCTTGAGGGATGCTGAAAATCCTTAACAAGGGCGGCAGGGCGGCTTAGCGCGCCGCATGAGGAGAACGAAGATGAAGGGCAAGGTCATACTTCTCGTAGAGGACAACCCGGACGACGAACTCTTAACCATCAGGGCGCTGAAAAAGAACAACATCCTGAACGAAGTCGTGGTGGCCAGAGACGGAGTGGAGGCGATCGACTACCTTTTCGGCACCGGCGCTCACGCGGGGCGGGATACCACGGTCATGCCGCAGGTGATACTTCTCGACCTCAAGCTCCCCAAGGTCAACGGGCTGGAGGTTCTTGAGCGGGTACGTTCCGACGACAGGACGATGTACCTTCCCGTGGTGGTTCTCACCACCTCGAACGAGGAGGTGGACCTCGTCAAGAGCTATCGCCTCAGGGCCAACAGCTACGTCAGAAAGCCCGTCGATTTCGAGCAGTTCACCGATGCCGTGAAACAGCTCGGAATGTACTGGCTGATTCTGAATCAGGCCCCCGAAAGCATTACGGACCTTTAATGGACAAGAGCCTCTCTATCCTTCTGGTGGAAGACAGCGACGACGACGCCGCGCTGATTCTCCGCGCTCTCTCGCGGGGGAACTTCGGGATTCGCCACGAATGCGTAAGCTCCGAAAACGCCCTTCGCGAGGCGCTGGCGCGAAAGAACTGGGACGTTGTCCTGTCGGACTATTACATGCCGGGTTTCGGCGGCCTGCAGGCCATCAGGATCGTTCAGGAAGCTTCCCCCGACACGCCGGTAATTATCGTCTCCGGCGCTATCGGGGAGGAAACCGCCGTCGAGCTCATGCGCAGCGGCGCCCACGATTTCATCAACAAAGACAAGCTGATGCGGCTTCTCCCGGCGCTGGAGAGGGAGCTTGCCGAATCGCAGGTGCGCAGGGAGCGCGAGGAGGCGCAGGAATCGCTCAGGCAGGAGCTCAGCCTCAACGCCGTCCTCGCCGAGCTTGCCAGAAAGCTGATCTCCGTCTCCGACGACCTCGAATCGATGGCGCAGATGGTCCTCGACAAGGCAAAGGAGCTCACGGGAAGCAGCCACGGCTACGTGGCGGTGGTCGAGCCCAGGACCGGGAACATCAGGCCGGTGACCTACTCGGAGATGATGCGGACGCCGCATAAGGAAGGAGACGGCGGGCGCGGTTTCAGCTTTTCGGTAAACCCTGACGGCAGCTACAGGGGGCTTTGGGGCTATTCGCTCAACACCAGAACCTCGCACTTTGAAAACTACCCGCAAAGCCACGGCTCCGCTCTCGGGATCCCGAGGGGCCATGAGCCCATAGAGAAATTTATGGCCGTCCCCGTCCTGTACCAGGGCGAACTGGTCGGTCAGATTGCTCTCGCCAACCCCGGCAGGGATTACAACGGGCAGGACGTCGTCAAAATAAGCAGCATCGCCGACCTGCTCTCCCTTTCGATAGTGCGCCAGCAGAACATACACGAGCGCGAAGAGCTCGAATCGCAGCTTCGCCAGTCGCAGAAGATGGAGGCGATAGGCACCCTCGCGGGCGGGATAGCCCATGACTTCAACAACATCCTCACCCCTCTTATCGGCTACGCCGAACTCGTGAAGACCAACCTCAGGGACGACCCTGTGCTTCTGCGCCAGCAGGACGAGGTGCTGAAGGCCTGCGTGAGGGCGCGGGAGCTGGTGCAGCAGATACTTACCTTCAGCCGCCAGTCCGAAGAGGAGCGAAAGCCCCTCCTGGTGCAGTCCATAGTCAAGGAGGCGCTGCGGCTCCTTCGGTCGGCGATACCCTCAACCATAGAAATGGAGCTTGACCTGGCGGGCGAATGCGGAGCGGTGCTCGCCGACTCCTCCCAGATACATCAGGTCGTCATGAATCTTTGCACCAATGCCTTCTATGCCATGCGCGAGAACGGGGGGACGCTGACCGTCTCCCTGCACGAGAAATTTATGGCCAAAAGGGCGGCCAGACTGGACCTTAGGCCGGGAAGGTACGTTGAACTTGTGGTCGCGGATACGGGCCACGGCATAGGGCAGGGAACGATCGAGAAAATTTTCGATCCTTATTTCACTACGAAAAAGAAGGGCGAGGGGACGGGACTGGGTCTCGCCATCGCCCTCGGAATTGTAAAAAAATGCGGGGGAACGATAACCGCCGTCAGCGAAGAGGGCCAGGGCACCTCCTTTTTCGTGTACCTGCCGGTGATAGAGGCGAAAATGCTGAGTGAAAGCGAGAAATCGCCGGAGGCGAGAATGCCCGTCGGCAGCGAGCACATACTTGTAATAGACGACGACCGGACGATAATGGAACTTGAGCAGGAGATGCTCTGCCACCTCGGCTACAGGGTTACCGGTTTTTCAAACTGCCTCGACGCCCTCGATACCTTCAGCGCCAGCCCCGGCGATTTCGACCTGGTTATCACTGACCTGATCATGCCGAATTTTTCCGGTACCGACCTTGCCCAGAAGGTTACCGCCATAAGACCCGAAATGCCCGTAATGCTCTGCACCGGCCTCAGCGAGGATCTGAGCCCCTCCTGCGCCGCGGAATTGGGCATCCGCCGCATCGTGATAAAGCCCATAATTCTCAAAGAGTTCGCGCTTGCCGTAAGGAGCGTGCTGGACGTGGCCTCCGGCAAAAAGTAACCGGCGCCGTTTTTTTACCCCTTCCCCCTCGCGCTTCCACCCTCATAAAACAACCTTCAAAACAGGCCATCCCGTGTGCGGTCAGGGGATGGCCTGCGCCCGCCGCCGTAAAACCCCTCCAAAATTTCTTCCGCGCTTCCCCGTAACCTTCGATTTTTCGTATTACACTTCAGGCAGTGTCAGATGGTACGATTTTGTCGTTAATTGCAATTACATAAATGTATCAGATAAAACAGCGTAGTACGATTTTGCAATAAAACCTTAGCTCGCGGACGCCCTCCTCGGCTCTTAACTAACCGAAATAAAAGGACAAAACGCGCGCGAAAAAATTACCGGCATGTGGCACGCTCATTGCTTGAAAATAAGGCGTCGGTTGAATCTTTTTTTTTACAGGAGAATGAACATGATCAAGCGAAGGATTAATCAGGCGCTGCGGGCTGCCCCGGCCCTGCTGGCCGCGCTGCTGACGGCCGGGACCGGTTATGCGGCCGAAGGAGGCGCAATCGACTCGGGCGATACCGCCTGGCTGCTTTCAAGCGCGGGGCTGGTGCTGCTGATGACGCCGGGGCTGGCGTTTTTCTACGGCGGCCTCGTAAGGAAGAAGAACATTCTTTCAGTGCTCATGCAGTGCTTCATGGCGATGTGCCTGGTGACGGTTATCTGGTTTTTCTGCGGTTACAGCCTTGCATTCGGCCCCGACGTAGGCCATTTCATAGGGAACCTTTCCTGGGCCTTCCTGAACGGAGTCGGGCCGGAGCCGAACGCCGACTACGCCGCCACCGTGCCTCATCTGGCCTTCATGGCCTTTCAGCTCAAGTTCGCGATAATAACCCCCGCCCTCATCATCGGCGCGTTTGCCGAGCGCATCAAGTTCTCCGCATTCTGCGTCTTTACCGCCCTCTGGACTATTCTGGTTTACTCCCCCGTTGCGCACTGGGTCTGGGGAATCGGCGGCTTTCTTCGGGATATGGGAGCGATGGATTTCGCGGGCGGCGCTGTCGTCCACATCAACGCCGGAATGGCGGCTCTCGCCGCGGCCCTCATACTCGGCAAGCGCGTAGGCAAGAGCGCTCCTCCCCACAACCTCCCCCTGGCTATACTCGGAGCGGGGATGCTCTGGTTCGGCTGGTTCGGCTTCAACGCGGGCAGCGCGCTTGCCGCCAACGGCGTCGCGGCCACGGCTTTCGTCACCACTCACATAGCTTCGGCGGTCGCGGGCCTCGTCTGGTCGCTGCTCGACTGGTGGTACCACAAAAAGCCCACCACCCTCGGCATGATAACCGGCGCGGTGGCGGGCCTCGTCGCGATAACTCCGGCGGCGGGGTTCGTAACGCCCACCGGGGCGATGATAATCGGGCTTGGCTCGGCGGTTATCTGCTTCATATCCGTAACCTTCGTCAAAGCGAAGTTCGGCTACGACGACACCCTCGACGCCTTCGGCGTACACGGAGTGGGCGGCATCTGGGGCTCGATAGCCACGGGCTTTCTCGCCGTTAGCGGCGCGAACAACCAGCTCTGGATACAGATAAAGGCCACGGCCATCACCGCCGGTTTCGCCTTCGTCGCCAGCGTAATACTTTTCAAGCTGGTCGATATGATCGTGGGTCTTAGGGTAAGCGAACACGAAGAGCGGATAGGGCTCGATCTGACCCAGCACCGTGAAACCGCATACACACTGCTTGACTGAGCGGGAGGCAATTAAAAGATGAAGTACATTATTGCAGTAATACAGCCCGACCGCATCGACGCGGTTCTGGATATGCTCGAAGAAAAGGAAATACATCTCGTCACGGTGTCCAACGTCCTCGGCCGCGGCCGCCAGAAGGGCATTTCCAGCGTCTACCGCAGCGTAAAGGAAGCCGGAAACCTGCTGCGCAAGATTAAGCTGGAAATAGCCGTCAACGAGGATTTCGTCGACAAAACCGTGGCCGCCATAATCGAAGGCGGACGCACCGGCGAGGTCGGAGACGGAAAAATATTCATCCTCGACCTCGAAGAGTGCATAAGGGTGCGCACCGGAGAGACGGGGAGGGCGGCGATAGGCTGACCCGACCTTAAAGCAAGCAAAAGGGGTTGCGCAAAAAAAGCGCAGCCCCTTTTTTTATTCCGGAAGCAGGAAAATTGTAACCGGATAAGGAGCCGTGCGATAATCCCATTGAACTTGACTTGGGCGCGGCCCGCTGGAATAGTACCCGTCAAAGCCGCAGGATTGGATTCGATTTGCATTATTCAACAGGAAAATGAGACACATGGATATCAGCCGCGAAACGGCGCTTCGCCGCCTTGAGCAGACAACCCTATACCTTACCGTTATCGCGGTCGTCGCCGGGGTATTTTTGCTGCTGCTTCGCGCCCTCGTCCATTTCCCCTTTTTCGACGAATCCCTTCACGCCCGCCAGCTCTGGATGATCTCTGCGGGAATGAAGCCCGGCCCCGACTTCTTTTCGGCCTACCCTGTTCTGGCGTATCTCTTCGTCATGCCGTTTTTCAGATTGTTTCCGGAGTCCGCCTTTGTGCTGCTGGCGCTAAGGTTTCTTAGCATCCTCGCTTTCGCCGGAGCGGGAGCGCTCTTTTACGGCCACGGCAAGAATGTGGCCAGAGACTGGGCCTTCGCCCTCTTCCCGATAGTTTTGCTCGCTGCTTCCGGCAACGTCGGCCCCTTTCTGGTGGAGTTCAGCATCGACCACTACGCGGCGCTGACGGCGGTCGGCGCGATGGTTTTGTTTTTTTGCTACCCGAAACCGGCGAATATAGCCTTCGCTTCCTTTTTGTGCCTCCTTTCGGTGGCGATAACGCCCAAGTACGCCCTGCCGCTCTTCTTCGGCCTCATCGGGTACGCCGCCGCCGGGTGGCTGGGCGAAAGGCAGACGAAAAAGCTCGCCCTGGCCGTCGTCGCGGGAGGGGTGTCGGCAGCCATGCTTGTATTCCTGCTTTACGCGGCCTATGGAATTTCTCTTGTTGAAAACATAAAGACCGCGCACATACTGACCTCGAAGCTGGCGATGGGTAAGCAGGGGGACTATCTGGCCGGGGAAGTCTTTGCGAATTTTGGGAGAAGGCCTCTTCTCGGCGCGCTTCTTTTGCTGGGGGTGGCGGGCTGGGCGAAACGGTCGTGGGGAAAAAAGGATTCGGCGGCCCTCGCAGGGGCGGGGATACTGCTCGGAATCATAATCTTCTGTATCAGGATACGGTTTCCCCTCGAACAGTACCAGACCCCGGTTTACGTTTCCCTTGCCCTCTTCGCACCCTTCGGCTTGACGCTTTTCGGTGAAAAAAGGGTTGCGGCGAAGGTCGCGAGGGGAGTCCTGGCGGCGGCGGTGCTGACCGTCGTCCTGAACCAGCTTCCAGCCGTGGGAAGGGAATTTCGCGAAACAAACCTGAACCTCCGGGATACCGAAAATACGAGGGCTTCAAAGGTTCCGGCGGGTGTAGCAGCCCTCGCCAGTCTGGACGGGATACTAGGCAAGATACCGAGGGACGAGCGCGTTATCGCGATCTGGGTCCACAATCCTCTCTTCCGCAGGGACATCACCGGCATGCCGGGTGATGACCGCCCGAGTTTCACGGGGATTATGGACAGAAACGACCCGTACTACAGATTTTTCGACCCCGCGACCCTTCGGGCCGAGTTGCAAAAGAGCCCGCCCGCGCTCATCGACACCTTTTTCCTCGACAACAACTACCCGCCGGGCTGGGACGGCGTGGTACGGGATTATCTCTCCCGGAACATAGGTCTCTACCAGCCCGTACCCTCGCCGATGTTGAGAGGGTGGTCGTTTTATATCCGCAAGGACCTGATGAACAGGTAAATTAGTAGTTAACGCAAAAGACGTGATTTCGACCGGGATGCGCAAACGATAATGAAAAGAAACCTTTACATTGCTCTGAAGCTAAGGATTCTGTGGCTGATCTTCCGAAGAAGGCTGATCAGCTTCAAAAAACTGTGGAATATGTTCGTCTGTTACTTCTCTTACGCCTTAAAGCGGGAGCGGAGCGGCAGATTCCCCTTCATGATAAACATCGACCTTTGTAACGAATGCAACGCCGATTGCGTTTTTTGCAGGACCGAAGAGGGGGAGATATACAACTGCAACCCGGATAATACCCCCTACGTCGAAAAGGGCGAGATGGACTTCGCCCTTTATCGAACCA
The DNA here is from genome assembly GCA_004322275.1 of bacterium. NCBI lineage: Bacteria > bacterium. Next base: position 60,983 of record SCTA01000005.1, on the reverse strand, counting down.
TAATAGATGAGATCAAGGATCATATAGTGATTGCGGTCCTTTACGTGAACGGAGAGCCGCTCGTCTACAGGGAAATTTATTCGGCCATAAAATATGCGTCGGACAGAAACGTCGCCACGATGATGTCCACCAACGGGATACTTCTGACCGAGAAGAACGCTTTGCGTCTTATCGAGTCGGGAATCTGCTTCGTCAAGGTCGCCGTAAGCGGGTTTTCGCAGGAGACCTACCGGAGACAGGCGCGCCACGGCAACATCGAGAAGATAAAGAGCAATATCGTCCGCTTTCAGGAGCTCAACCGCGAGCGGGGCGCGGATGTGCTCCTCATGCTCGATTTCATGCTCTACGAGTACAACACCCACGAGGTCGAAGAGGTCCGGGAGTTTTGCAGGAAGCTCGGCATAGTGTTCAACGTAAGGCCGGGAAACACCCGGAATATCGAGGTCGCCGTTGACTTCCAGAAAAAGAGGCCGAAGACCGCGATACCCGTGTGCGACTGGCCCTGGAAGGTGCTGACGGTAAACTGGAACGGAGACGTATTCCCCTGCTGCGATTACGTCGTCTGGGGCGGGCTCGAACCGTACAAGAGGCTCAACGCCGGAGAAAAGTCGATCGAAAAGCTCTGGAACTCCAAAGAAGCCCGCAGGATACGGAAAACCCACGCGAAAATCGGCCGGGGCGCTATCAAAATCTGCAAAGACTGTACTAGGACCGGAGTCGCTTTCAAATACTGAGACGATTTTTGCCTTATCTCCCATATTCTCTGAAAGGCGTCGATGGTTCGTAAAACAGGAAAACCCCTTGAGGTGATAGTGCTGGCTGGCGGGTTCGGGACCAGGCTTTGCGAAGTCGTAAAGGACGTGCCGAAGGTTATGGCGGACATCGATGGAAAACCCTTCCTCCACCATCTCCTCGGCTATGCGGCGAAGTTCGGGGCCGGAAGGATAATCCTCTCCGTCCACCACAAGCGCGATATCATAATGGACTATTTCGGCTCCTCGTTTCAGGGAATTCCGGTGGTCTATTCGGTCGAGGAGGAGCCGCTGGGCACCGGCGGGGCGATTTACCGGGCGCTGGGCTTCGTCGAGGGGGAAAACGCGCTCGTCCTCAACGGAGACACCTTCTTCGGCATAGATTTTCGGGACTTCATGCGCTGTCACGAGGAGGGCGGGGGCGACGTCACCATAGCCCTGAAATTATTGAAAAAATGCGGGCGCTATGGCACAGTGGAACTGTCCGGCACGAAAATAGCGGGGTTTGTGGAAAAGTCTTCGTCATCCCCGGGTTATATAAACGCGGGCGTCTACGGAATCCGCAAGGATCTCATGAAAAAGGTTCCCTTCGAGGGAAATTTCTCCTTCGAGAGGGACCTGCTTTCGGGCAAAACCGGTGACGTTTCGCTTTGCCCTTACGTCGCGGAAGGTTATTTCATCGACATCGGAGTGCCCGAGGACTACCGGAAGGCACAGAGCGAGCTGGCAAACGTCATCTCGCCGGAGAATCCATGATAGTAACCAGAGCCCCACACAGGATATCCTTCTTCGGAGGCGGAACCGACTACCCCTCCTATTACCTAGAGCACGGCGGAAAGGTGATAGGCGCGGCGATAGACAAGTACTGCTACATAACCTGCCGCGAACTTCCCCCGTTCTTCGAGCACAAACACAGGATAGTCTACTCCAAGGTGGAGACGGTCAAGACGGTTGACGAGATCGTGCACCCCTCCGTCCGGGAGACCATCCGTTACATGAAGATAGACTCGGGGCTCGAGCTCCACCACGACGGCGACATACCCGCCCGTTCCGGCATGGGGTCGAGTTCCGCCTTCACCGTCTGTCTGCTCAAAACCCTTTACGCCCTCAAGGGCAGGATAATCTCCCGGGAGAACCTCTTCGAGGAGGCGATACATATAGAGCAGAACCTCATCAGGGAAAACGTAGGCTCGCAGGATCAGGTCTTCGCCGCCTGCGGGGGGCTGAACGTGATAGAATTCATGCAAAACGGCCAGATCGTTCCCAGGCCGCTGATTGTTTCCGAAAAGAGGCTCGATGCGTTCAGGTCGAACCTGATGCTGGTCTTCTCCGGCATCTCACGCTACGCCTCCGAGATCGCGGGGGAACAGATAGAGAACACGAAGAAAAACATAATGTCGCTCCACGCCATGAAGGGGCTGGTGGATGACGCCGGCAACCTGCTGGCTTCCCCGGAGGCGGACCTCGACGATTTCGGAAGACTTCTTCACGAGACCTGGCGCTTCAAGAAGGGGCTCTCCTCGAAGATGACCAATCCGGTTATCGACCACATCTACGAGACGGGGATGAAGAACGGGGCTCTCGGCGGCAAGCTCCTCGGGGCCGGAGGAGGAGGCTTCATGCTCCTTTACGTACGGCCCGAGAACCAGCCAAAGGTGAGAAAGGCGCTGGACAAGTACATCCACATCCCCTTCAATTTCGATTTTTCCGGCGCGGAGATTATTATCTACAGGCCCTCTTACAATCACTGATCAGGAAGAGGTAAAGGAATGAGTCTGAATATTCTGGTCACCGGCGGAGCGGGCTACATCGGCTCGGTCATGGTACCCGAGCTTTTGAAGCTTGGACACAGGGTGTCGGTAATCGACAGCTTCATGTTCGGCCAAAACTCCCTTCTCGACTGCTGCGCCGACGAAAACTTCTCGGTCACGAGGGGAGACGTGCGGGACGAAAAGGTTATGGCGAAGCTCCTCGCCGGGGCCGACGTAATAATACCGCTTGCAGCCCTTGTCGGAGCCCCGCTTTGCAACCGCGACCCCCTGGCGGCGGTCACCGTCAACCGCGACGCGATCGGCTTTATAGTCAAGAACGCCTCGAAGGAGCAGAGAATTCTCCTTCCGGTGACCAACAGCGGCTACGGTATAGGCCAGCAGGGGCAGTTCTGCACCGAAGAGAGCCCCCTCAACCCCATCACCCTCTACGGCAGGACGAAAGTAGAGGCGGAAAAGATGGTCCTGGAGCGCGGCAACGCCATAAGCTTCCGGCTCGCCACCGTCTTCGGCACAAGCCCCCGGATGCGCGTCGACCTTCTGGTCAACGATTTCGTACACCGGGCCGTGAACGACCGCTTCATCGTCCTCTTCGAGGGCCATTTCAAGCGCAACTACATCCACATCCGCGACGTGGCCCGCGCTTTCATCCACGGCATCGAAAATTTCGAGAAGATGAAAAACGAGCCCTACAATCTCGGCCTCTCCGACGCAAACCTCTCCAAGATCGAGCTTTGCGAGAGGATAAAGGCGCAGCTACCCGAGCTGGTCTACATAAGCGCCCCGGTGGGGGAAGACCCCGACAAGCGCGACTACATAGTCTCCAACGAAAAGATAGAGAAGACCGGCTTCATGCCGAAGCACTCGCTTGAGATGGGGATAGCCGAGCTTATCAAGGGCTACCGGATAATCCGCAACGCCCGCTACGGAAACGTGTAGAGATGAAAGTCGAAAAGACGGCGCTCGAAGGGGTTCTCCTGATAAAGCCCGAGGTCTTCGAGGACCACAGGGGCGAGTTTTTCGAGCTTTACAACGAAAAGCTCTACAAAGAGAGCGGCATAACCGCCGATTTCATCCAGGACGACCTCTCGGTCTCCTCGAAAGGGGTGCTGCGGGGGCTTCACGGCGACAAGGTCACGACCAAGCTCCTCACCTGTATTCTGGGAAGAATCTACATGGTGGTGGCGGACTGCAACGAAAAGTCGCCCACCTTCGGCAAGTGGATCTCCCTCACCCTCACCGAAAAGAACCGCCACCAGCTCCTCGTGCCGCCGCTTTACGGGCTCGGCCATCTGGCGCTCACCGACAGGATAGCGCTCAACTACAAGCAGTCCTCCTACTACGACCCCAAAGGCCAGTTCACCTACAGGTGGGACGATCCCCGCTTCAAAATCTGGTGGCCGGTGAAAAACCCCATCCTTTCGCGGCGGGATGAAAGCGGGGATTACGTTTGACCCTTGAACGAAGCGAGCTTGCCGGAAAGGCCGGTTGGTGCAGGCGGGAGACGATAAAACTCCACCGCCGCTGCCCGGAGACCCGCCTCGCCTCCTCCCTTTCCTGCGTCGAGCTGCTGACGGTCCTCTTTTACGGCGGGTTCCTGCGCTTTGACCCGCAAAAGCCGCAGTGGGAAGGGAGAGACCGCTTCATAGTCAGCAAGGGCCATGGCTCGATCTCCCTCTACCCGATTCTCGCCGACCTCGGCTTTTTCCCATCCCGCGAGCTGGAGCTCATAGGAAGCGAGGAGGGCATTCTGAAGGTCATTCCCGACACAACCATCCCCGGCTACGAGACCATAAACGGCTCTCTCGGCCACGGGCTCGGCGTGGCCTGCGGGATGGCGAGAGGCCTTCTGGAAAAAGGGAGCGCCCGGAAGGTTTTCGTCCTTCTGGGCGACGGCGAGCTCAATGAGGGGTCGGTCTGGGAGGCGATAATGTTCGCCGTGCAACACAACCTTCACAACCTTGTCCTCGTCCTGGACAACAACGGCGGCTCGATGCTGGATTTTTGCCGTAACATACTGGACCTCGCTCCGGTCGGGGAGAAATTACAGACTTTCGGGTGGGAAGCCGTGACCGTTGACGGCCACGACACCGGCGCCCTCGCCCTGGCCTTTGAAAAGTGCGCCGGGAGCGCGACCGCCGCGCCGAAAGCCATAATCGCCAACACCGTAAAGGGCAAGGGAGTCCCCATGCTGGAAAAAGACCCCCTTTCCCATGTGCGGATGTTGACGGCAGAGCAGGTTGACGAAGCTCTGGAGGAACTGTGTTGAACCCGGCGAAGACCATGCGGGACACCCTCATCGAGCGCATCTCCAGCCGCATGGATTCCGACAACTCCCTCTTTTTCCTGACTGCGGACCTCGGCGCCCCCTCCTTCGACGCCCTCAAGGACCGTCACCCCAGGCGGTGCATAAACGTCGGGATAGCCGAGCAGAACCTTGTCAACATCGCCACCGGCCTCGCGCTGGAAGGCTTTACCGTCTACGCCTACGGCATCGCCCCCTTCATTTCGATGCGCGCCTGCGAGCAGCTTCGGAACCTCGCCCTTCTGGCGCAGTCGCGGGAACTGAACGTCAACCTCGTGAGTCTCGGGGCGGGGTTCAGCTACGACGTCTCGGGGCCGACCCACCACTGCATCGAGGACATCTCCATAATCCGGCTTCTCCCGAACATCGAGCTTTTCTCGCCCTGCGACAGTTTCATCACCGGGGAATTTTTCGATTTCACCCTGAACGCGAAGCGGCCCAAATACCTCCGGCTCGACGGCAAGCTCCTCTCCCCCGTCTACGATGGCTTAAAGCCCGATTTCGACAGGGGTTTCAGCGTGCTCAGGCAGGGCGGGAAGGTTTGCCTCGTCACCACCGGGTACGCGACGCAAAAGGGGCTTCGGATTATCGACCGCCTCAAGGAGGAGAAGGTCGAAGCCGGTCTCATCGACCTTTACCTGCTGAAGGGCTGCGACGAGGAGGCGCTGGCGTCCGCGCTTTCGGGCTATGAGAGCATCTTCACCGTCGAGGAATCCCTGATCGGAAGGGGCGGGCTGGACAGCCTCGCCGCCAACCTCATCTGCGACAGAAATCTTCCCGCGAGGCTCAGGAGGTACGGGCCTTCCGGCAGCTACCATTTCCCCAACGGCGGGAGGGAATACCTGCACAAGACCTACGGAATGGACGACGAAGCCATCCTCCGCGACCTTCTGGCGTGCCAATGACCGTACACCGGGTTTTAAAGTCGCGTATGGACGTGGTTCTGGTCTCTCCCGGAGACAAGCGGCAGATATATCAGGGCCTCGGGGCCGATCTCGCCGCCGTGGAGCCCCCCTACTGGACGGCGGCGCTGGCGGGATACCTGCGGAGCGAGGGTTTCGAGGTCGCGATAATCGACGCCAACGCCAACAACTGGTCGAGCGAGGAAACCGCCGCCGAGGTGGCGAAGCTCGAACCTCTCCTCGCCGCCGTCATCGTCTACGGCTCCCAGCCCTCCGCCTCTACCCAGACAATGACGATAGCGGGAAAGATCTGCGCCGCCATCACCGAAAAAGCTTCCTGCAAAGTGGCTATCGGCGGCCTCCACCCGACTGCGCTCCCCGAGAGGACGCTACGCGAGGAGGCGGTGGATTACGTGATTGGGGGGGAAGGCTTCTACACGCTAAAAGCGCTGATAGAGGAGCTGAGGAAAGGCGGCGCCGATCTTGCCACGGTGCCGGGCCTCTGGTACAGGCAGGGGGGAGAGGTCAGGTCCAATCCCCCCGCTCCCCTCGTCAAGTCTCTGGACGAGGTGATGCCCGCTGCAGCCTGGGACCTTCTGCCGATGGATAGCTACCGGGCGCACAACTGGCACTGCTTCGGCAATCTGGAGGAGCGCCAGCCCTACGCCGCCATCTACACCAGCCTCGGCTGCCCTTTCGGCTGCGCCTTTTGCTGCATCAACGCGCTCTTCGGCAAGAGGGGGATACGCTACCGGAGTCCGGAAAAGGTAGTGGAAGAGATCGGCCTTCTGGTTGACCGCTACGGGGTGAAAAACCTCAAGATCATCGACGAGCTTTTCGTGCTCGACGAGAGCCACTACATGACGATAGTCGACATGCTCATAAAGAAGGGCTACGATCTCAACATCTGGGCCTACGCGAGGGTTGACACCGTAAAACCGGAGAACCTCGTCAGGATGAGAAAGGCGGGCATAACCTGGCTCGCCCTCGGCATCGAGACCGCCAACCCCGAGGTGCGCGACAGCGCCCAGAAGAACATGCGGGTAAAGGACATCGCCAAAGTCGTAGAGGAGATTAAACGGGCCGGGATAAGCGTCATAGGAAACTATATCTTCGGCCTTCCCGAGGATACCCTTGAGACGATGAACGAGACCCTCCGGCTCGCCGAGGAGCTGAACTGCGAGTTCGCCAATTTCTACTGCGCGATGGCCTATCCCGGCTCGGAACTGTACCAAAAAGCCGTAAGGGAGGGGTGGGAGCTGCCGGAGAAATGGCAGGATTACTCGCAGCACTCCTATGCTATGCTGCCGCTCCCGACGAAGACGCTCACCGCCAAAGAGGTTCTTCGCTTTAGGGACGACGCTTTTCACCGGTACTTCGAGAACCCCGCGTATCTTGAGATGATCGAGGGGAAATTCGGGACCGGCGTGAGAAGACACGTCGAGGAGATGACGAAGACGCGGCTGAAAAGAAAGCTGCTGGAATCCTGATATCCGGCAAAAAAGTACCCGATCGCCGAAACGAACGTACTAAGGAATCAAAAGCAATTGACCCGGAGGAATTGAGTTGGCAAATGAGTTAAACCTTCTTTCGGCCATTTTCTCGTTCCGCAACGAGGAAGAGGGCATGGACGAGCTCGTCGCGAGGATGAGGAGCACTCTCGATCCTCTCGGCATCGACTACGAGCTTATCTTCGTCAACGACGATTCCACCGACGGATCCCTTGAGATACTGAAGAAATACAACGCCGAAGACCCCCGCATAAAGATCGTGAACATGTCGCGCCGCTTCGGCCACTACCCTTGCGCCCTGGCCGGTTTCAAATGCGCCAGGGGCGACGCGATGGTGATGATATCGACCGACCTGCAGGACCCGCCCGAACTCATCCCCGAGATGATAGAGAAATTCAAGGCGGGGGCGGACGTGGTGAACACCGTGCGGACCAAGCGCCTCGGCGAGAATCCGCTGAAGATGTGGATAACGAAAAAGGCCTACCAGGTCATAAACGCCCTCTCCGACATCGAACTTCCCGAGAACATGGGGGATTTCAAGCTCCTCTCCCGCAAGGTCGTCAACGAGCTGATGAACATGAAGGAGCTCGACCCCTACCTTCGCGGAATTATCCGCTGGATAGGCTTTCACCAGGAGACGGTCTACTACGTCCGCGCGGCTCGCTACTCGGGCAAGACCCACTTCCCGCTGCTAGGGAAGGGGCCGATACAGGAGTTCATAAGGGGAGTGACGGCTTTTTCCTCCGCGCCGCTCTACGCCTGCCTCATATACGGCTTCATAATCTCGCTCCTGGCGTTTCTGTACCTTATCGTCGTCGTCACGACCAAGATAATCGGGGTAAATCTCCCCGGCTGGTCGGCGATAATGGCGGCAATCCTCTTCCTCGGGGGAAACACCCTTCTGACCAACGGCGTCCTCGGCCTTTACATCGCGAGGATGTACGACCAGATAAAGGAGAGGCCGCGCTACATCATCAGCGAGAAGATCGGCTTCGAGGGGGATACAAAAAAGAAGCAGATGCTTGTTTCGTGGCGGAAAAGGAAAGAGAAGCCTGTTAATCCGGAGGTTTGAGTGGCTGCTGACAAGATAACCGTCCCCTTCGGGACGATAACGATAACCGATACCGCTAAAAGACTCGTCAACGAGGCCCTCGACAAGAAGAGGATATCCAGCGGCAAGCTGGTGCGCGAGTTCGAGGACAAGTTCGCGAAGGTCGCGGGGACGAAGGAAGCCGTCGCGGTGAGTTCCGGAACCGACGCCGACATACTCGCCCTCGCCGTCCTCCACGATTTCGGCGCGAGGCGCGGCGACGAGATTATAATCCCTGCGCTCTCCTTCGTCGCCACCGGCAACGCCGTCCTCCACGCCGGGTTCACCCCGGTCTTCGTGGACGTGGAGCAGGGCACCCTGAACATCGACCCCGACAGAATCGAGGGGGCGATAACGGAGCGCACCCGCGCCATAATGCCCGTCCATCTCATGGGCAAGCCCGCCGAAATGGACAGGATCAACGCCATAGCCAAAAAGCGCGGCCTCAAGGTCATCGAGGACGCGGCGGAGGCCCACGGGGCGCTCTACAAGGGAAAACCCGCCGGTTCGATGGGTGATCTGGGGGCGTTCAGCACTTACGTAGCCCACATAATCACCACGGGCGAGGGCGGCGTCGTCACCACGGACAACGAGGCTTACGCCGAGGTCTTACGGTCGCTGCGCTCCCACGGCCGCACCTGCGCCTGCAAGCAGTGCTCCCTGAACACCGCCTCGGGTTACTGCGCGAAGCGTTTCAGGGGCGAGGGGGGCGAGGACGTGCGCTTCACCTTCGACCGTATCGGCTATTCCTGCAAGATGAACGAACTGGAGGCGGCGATAGGCCTCGGCGCGCTGGAGGTCTACGAAGAGATACTGGAAAAACGCCACGACAATCTGACGTACGTCCTGACCCGCTTCGACCGTTTCGCCCCCTTCCTCTCCACCATCAGGGAGGAACCTTGGGAGCGCATCGGCCCCCACGCCATACCCATCATACTAAACGAAGCCGCACCCTTCACGAGGGCACAGCTTACGCAGCGCCTCGAAGACGCCGGCATAGAGACCCGCACCCTCTTCGCCTCGATGCCGACCCAGTGCCTGGGCTTTAGCTACCTCGGCTACAGGGAGGGAGAGTTCCCCGTCGCGGAGTATATGGGGAAATTCGGCCTTCACGTCGGAGTCCATCAGGATCTGGGGGAGAGGGAGATGGCTTATATACTGGAAACTATTGAGGTGTTTCTCTCGAAGTATCGTTAACCGGCTCCTCTTTCAGCGAAGGGCTGCGTCGTTTCTCGGGCGCGGGTCTTGGCGTAGTCACGCTACTGCCTGCGACCGCGCGCCCTGCGGACTCCTTGCCCTTCGCCGAAATAGTTTGCCGGAAGTTCAAAAAACCTTCCGAAACGAAATCTGCCGACCAGGTTAAAGCCCCATGGACTCCGCTATCAGAATTACCGTGATATCGGTCATGCGGGGTTTTTTCTCCATTATGTGAACCACCCTGCAGATTCTCTGCGGGCTGTCGCAATCCGAGCAAAAGCCGGTCTCGACGCAGGGGGTGGCGGCTCCTATACGCTTTGCGTTTGGCGGGGCCGCCCACATCCTTATCCGCTTGATTCCCTCTTCCACGTCCGGCACGAGCTTGTTGAAACCCGCCAACACAATGACCTTTTTCGGGCCGAAGGTCATCGCGCCCACCCTGTTGCCCGTGGCGTCGATGTTCACCAGCTTGCCGTCGAGGGTTACCGCGCCCACCCCGGTGAGGAAGAGGTCGGACGTCAGCTGGCGGCGCATTATCGCAAGCCTTTCCTCCGGAGCCAGCCCCGGAGCGCTGTGGTTCAGGCATTCCTTTCCCGCGTCGGCGAGCTTGCCCGGAAGATTCAGCCCGGCGACGGTCATAGACCCTCCGAACCCGATGGTCTGGGCTCCTTTTGCGAAACCCATTACCAGCTTCGCCGCGCCGGTCCCGTTTTCGCAGACAACAGACGAAAAACCGTTTTTCTCAAGGGCGGCGGAGGTCTTTTCAAGCTGCTTTTCGATTTTCCACTTCGACCATTCGTTCATCGCACCATTCCTCAGCGTTTGCGCTCTTCGTATATTCGGCAGACGGCCTCGAAGACCTCCTCCACGGTTATCCTTTCCATGCAGATGTTTCTTTTGCAGTTTGAAGACCTGCCGTTGAAGGCGTTCATGCAGGGGCTGCAGGCCAGGCCGGAGGTTATTACGCGGTTGCGGGCTGTCCTCGCCGCGAAGAGCAGCGGAGTCTCCGGGCCGAAAAGAGTGACCGTGCCGATTCCTGTGAGGCTGGCGAAATGGGAGGGGCCGCTGTCGCTCGTGACCAGAGCCTCGGAGTTCTCCATGAGCGCGAGCAGCCTGGAGATGGAGGTCCTTCCGGCGAGAGAAAAGCAGCGGGAACTGCCGGTTTTTGCCGCGAGCGCCTCGACGAGCCCGGCTTCGCCGCCGGTCCCGGTGAAGGCGATTTTTATTTCCGGATACCTCTCAAGGAGGTTTTTCGCGAGCGCCACGAAATTTTCCCCCGGCCAGCGGCGCAGGGGAAGCAGCTCCCCGGCGTTTGTATTGAGGAGTATCAGCGGCGCGCCGGAAGCGTGGAACTCTTCCCTGACGTTTTTGAGCCATTCGAGGTCCTCCCAGGAGGGGCTGAACACCGGCCCGCGCTCAAAGCGCTCCGGCGGCCGCCAGTCGAGGGCGGGGGCGTACGGAGGGGAGGAAATCGCCGCCTCGACGAGGGAAAGAAAACCGTCCTCGGTGTGCAAAACGGGATTGAAGCTGAGACGTTCGGTAAAGAGGTCGCCCCGGTAGGGGCCGGTAAGCTCTGGGACGTGATATCCCGCCCTTCTTTTTGCCCCGGAAAGGTAGGAAAGCACCGCGGTCCCCCTTGAAAAGAACTCTAGATCCACCGCCGCATCGAACTCGAGTTTTTGAAGGACGCGGACTGCCGCGAGGCAGCCGAGGAGGGTGTCGAAAGCGCCGCTGGACGGAACGGTGTGGATGTTACCCGGCGGTACGAGGTTCATTGCGTCGAGGATGTGGCGGTTCTCGTCGAAAACCAGAAAGTGAACGTGGTCTCTTCCCGCTTCCTCAATCGCCCGGAGGATAGCCGGTCTGGCCAGCACCGTAGAGCCCTGTTCGGCGAGCTTTACAAAGAGGATGCTGCGTATCTTCCCGCCGGGAATCTCCTTCGAGCTTCCGAAGATGCGCCGACAGGCGGTGAGAACCCCGCAGAGGGGAATCCCCAGCCAGTAATCGAGCTTCCGGAGGAGGGGGACGTTCATGGCCTTTTCCTCCGGGGAAAATCTTCGGTTTTCAAGGCAATTGTTCTCAAGGAGTTCTTTCTTTTTCCTCGAGCGCGGTCCTGATTTTTTCCGCGAGTTCCGGGGGAACGGGATATCCGAGGGCTGCCGCTCTGCGGGCGCTTTCCAGGGCTGCCGGGAGCTCTCCCGCGCTCAGGTAGAGCGCCGCAAGCCCGGCATAAGTATCGGGCGTTTCAAATCCCGACTCCAGCGATTTATTGAGTGAATCTATCGCCCCGGGAACGTCGCCTGTTTGTTCGAGAGCAATACCCCTTCCCTTGTAAGCGGGCGCGTTTCCCGGCTTGAGCCTCAGGCTCTCGTCGAAGTCCGAAAGCGCCCTCGCGGGGTCTCCCCTGCCGAGGTAAACCCACCCCCGGTCAAGGTATGCGGTCGCCTTGTTGCTCGCGTGTCCGCTCGTTTCAGGGAAGTTGTCGATGACGTGGCCAAGAAAACTTATGTCGTCCTTCCAGTTGAAGGTCATTTTATACGCACCGTAGCCGTAAGAGAGGACAAAAACGCAGATGCCCCCCAGAAGGACGCTGGCCCGGAGCGCGGAGCGGATTTTGATGCGGGAAAGGATTTTGGTGACGAGAAGAGCGAAAAGGGAGGAGAGGGCTGCCGAAGGGAGGTAGTTGTACCTGTCGGCGGAGGAGCCGACGGAGATAATCCCGATAGTAGGGAAGATGGTCAGGAAGAAAAAAAACGTCATCAGGGCCAGATCTCGAAAGCGCCTGATGAATACGTACGTCAAAAGCAAAATCGCGAGGAGGGCGGGAGCCAGCAGGACGTAAGAGAGGGGGACGCCGCCCGAGAGGTCTTCCCAGCGGGGATAGAGCATCTCGCCCCCGAGCCAGGGGTAGAAAAAGCGCGCGAGGTGGTAATAGACGAGGCGGTAAGACGCCGAAAAAATCCTGTAAGAAGGATTATAGGTGAATTCCCGAAGAAGGGGCTCGAACTCTTCCCTGGCTGCAATGGCCATGAAGCCGATAAACAGGGAGACCGCGAAAAAGGGAAGCTTTTCGGCAAGCGCCTTTTTGTAGTCTTTTCTTCCCTGATACCAGTCGATGGCGAGAAGCAAAAGGGGTATCGTCACCGCCATCGATTTTGCCAGACAGGCGAGCACGAAGAGCGAGAAGCAGGAGAGATATCCGGCTGTAGAAGGCCTTTCGCGGAAGCAAAGCCAGGCGATCAGGGAGCCGAGAAAAAAAGCCGTGCAGACAAGGTCTTTCTGGGCCGAAACCCAAGCGACCGTTTCAACCCGCTGGGGATGGAGCGCGAAGACAAGCGCCCCCAGAAGCGGAGTCGCCAGCCTCCGGTCGAGCAGACGGAGGAAAAAGTAAACCAGCGCGGTGTTGGCGAGGTGAAAAAAAAGGCTGAAGGTGTGGAACACCCTCGGGTTCAGCTCTCCGAGTTTGTACTGGAAGGCGTAAAAGATCCAGGTGAGAGGCTGGTAGATTCCTTCGAGGGGCGCGCTGAAAAAGCGGTATAAATTCTCCCGCGAAAGGCTCCGTATCCAGGTATTTTGCGTTACGTAGAGAGGGTCGTCCCAGTAGAGGAACTCAAAGCCCGTTACGGGGCCGAAGGCAAGCGCGGCGCAAAAGAGGACGAAGGCGAGCGCGGCGGCGTTTAACCGGCCATCCCCGGCCCCTTCTTTTCCAGAGCTCAAAAATCCTTCCAGCAGCGTTCTCAAGGCGATACCCCGGTTCGAGAGCTTGTCCGTGGCGCACACACGAACGTTAAAATACCCGCAACAACCCCAAAAGCGAAGCGGGGAATTTACACTCGCCCCGCGCGGCGAAAGCGGTGGAGTTTTTTTGCGCTGCAGCGCCTGTTATCGTAAAATGTTCGTGTCCTCCGGCGCAAAAGCACAGCGCCGGAACCGGCTTGAACTTATTTCAAACAGCCTTGCGCGCTTTTTGGGTATTTTCATGGGTACCGGGTAATTATCGCCGCGAAATCGGCCGGCGCTTGAATGCGTAATGAAGGGTAAAAATTTTGGTTTTCAGAAACAGCCGGGATAACTGTTCCAAGGCCGCCGCCGGGCGGGCGAGAGACCCGCTTGGCCGCATGCTGGCCCAGGCGCTCGACCATCTGAAACGCTCGCGGAACCTGGACCTCGGGGGCTACCGCCGCGCCACCCTGCGCCAGCGGCTTGGAGACCGGATGGAACAGGCCGGTATTTCGGATCCCTCCGAATACCTCGCCCGCCTTTACAGCGATCCCGCGGAGTGCGACCGGTTGATCGGCGTGCTCGCAGTCAACGTCACCTCCTTTTTCCGCGATCCCGTCGTCTTCGAGGTCCTGGCCCAGAGCATCTTGCCGGACATCGTCTCGAAAGCCGCGAGAAGAAAGTGCCGGGAGGTCCGCGTCTGGTGCGCGGGTTGCGCCACGGGGGAAGAGGCCTATTCGGTGTCCATGCTGCTTCACGGCGCCCTTAAAAATGAGGAGCGCCCGGTGCGCCCCCTCGTTTTCGGCACCGACATCAACGAAAAATCCCTTCAGGCGGCCGGGCGCGGCTCATACCGGCGGGAAAAAATGGAGAATGTAAAGCTGGGAGTCCTCGACCGCTATTTCATCCAGAGCGGGGAGGAGCAAGAAGTTCACCCGGAAATAAAAAATATGGTAGCATTCTCAGGCGACGATTTGACTGCCGGGGAGCGGTTCGCACCCGCCCAGAGCGTGTTCGGAGGGTTCGACCTGGTGCTCTGCAGAAACGTCCTCATCTATTTTTCCAAAGAATTGCAGGAGGCCGTTCTGGGCAAGCTCCACCGTTCGCTGGACGCGGGAGGCATTCTTGTGCTCGGCTCCGCCGAATTCCTCGGCGGAGCCGCCGCCGGGGGGTTTCGGACCGTCGACGTCAGGAACCGCATTTTCAGGAAGACCGGCGAGTCTCTCTCACCGGCGGTCGCTTCGCCCTCCGGCGAGAAGACCGAAATACTTCCGTTCGCCGTGAAACGAAGGGATAAATGATACTCGACAACTATTCCATCAAGACCCGGCTGGCCGCTACGCTGTTCTTGACGGTGGCGACGATAATTATCCTCGGGGTTTTCTCGCTCTCCCAGATGAATATTCTGGCCGAGCTGACCGAGAGCATTTACGAACACCCCCTGGAGGTCACCAACGCTTCCCTTCGGGCCAATCTGGGCGTGGTGAAGATGAACACCACGCTGGACGATCTCCTCTCGATCGGCGGAAAATTCCGCGAGAGCGAAAGCTACGCCATCCTCAGGGAAGAGGAGAAGAAGGTCTACGAGAATCTGGACATCGTGAAGGAAAGAATTCTCGGAGATGAGGGCGGAGCCATCGAGAAAGAGGCCCGCGAGCTCTTCGCGGCCTGGAAACCCATACGGGAGGAAACCCTCCGGCTCATAGCCGCGGGCGACCGGCAGACCGCCGCCCTGTGGCGTGAGAACACGGCCAAACCCCACATAAGGCGCACAGAGCAGAAAATGCAGGAACTCTACGCCTACTCCCGCAACAAGGCGATAGGGTTCAAGGCCGACGCCGAAAGGGTGGAGCTGGATGCCCGTTCTACGTCCATTGTTATCGTCCTCACCGCCGCCGCGTTCTCCGCGCTCCTCCTGTATCTCATCCTTCGGAGCATCGTTTTCTCCGTAACGTCGCTAAAGGGGACGATGTCCGAGATTACGAAGACCGGAAAGCTCTCAAGGTCCGGAGTTGAAGGGAAAAACGAGATCGCCGAGATGGCGCGCCACTTCAACGGGCTCATCGACGCGCTCGAAAACCAGTTCTGGCTCCGCGACGGGCAAAACAGCCTGAACCGGGAGCTGCTGGAGAGCGAATCCTATGAAAAACTCCTCGACAAGAGCGTCACCTCCGTTTCGCGTTACATAGACGCCTGCTCCGGGGCGCTCTATATTCTTGCCGGGAACGAAGGAAGGTGCTTTCTTCGCTCTTCCTACGCGCTGGCGACAGGGGAGCACGTCGCAATCTCCTTCAAGCCGGGAGAGGGAATCGTCGGGCAGGTCGCCCTGGAGCGCAAGCCCATTCTTCTTGCCAACATCCGCAGAGGAGAAGCCGTGGTCCGAAGCGGGACCATCAGCGAGCCCCCCAGATCCATCTATGCCATTCCCCTGGTTTACGAGGATTCCCTTCTGGGCGTACTGGAGGTGGCCTCCTTCGAGGAGATCGACGAAATCCGCCGGGCTTTCCTCGACGCCGCCGGGGTGATAATAGCCACTTCCATCTACACGGCGGCGCAGGCCAAGCGCATTCAGGAACTGTTGGCCGAAGCCCAGGCAAGCAACGAGTCCCTCCTAAGGAAGACCGACGAACTGAACGCGGCGAATCAGGAGATGTCCGCGGCGAACAACGAACTTCAGGCTCAATCCCATGAGCTTCGGTCGCAGACCGCCGAACTGGAAGAGCAGCAGGCGAGGCTGCAGGAGGCGGACAGGCTCAAGTCCGAATTCCTCTCCAACATGAGCCACGAGCTTCGCACGCCGCTTAACAGCGTGCTGGCGCTCTCGCAGCTCATGATTTCGCGCGGGGCGGGCAAGAATCCGGCGCAGGAGCAGGAGTATCTCCGGGTCATCGAGCGCAACGGGCGCCACCTCCTCGCGCTCCTCAACGACATCCTCGACCTCTCCAAGATAGAGAGCGGCAAGCTTGAGCTTGTGGCCGAACGCTTCGAGCCTCGCGCGGTGGCTGAGAGGGTGGTTGAGACCGTCGAACCCCTCGCCCGGGCCAAAGGGCTCAAGCTGACCCTCGGCGGCGACGCCCCCGCCATGATCTCCGACATGGAAAGGGTGAGGCAGATTCTAACAAACCTCATGGGGAACGCCGTCAAGTTCACCGAGCGCGGAGAGGTGGAGGTTCGCCTCTCCCAAAAAGACGGCTTCGTGCTTTTCTCGGTCAGGGATACGGGTATCGGTATCGAGGCCAGGGACATGGCCTTCATCTTCGACGAATTCCGGCAGGTGGACGGCTCCACCACCCGGCGGCACGAGGGGACCGGCCTCGGCCTGGCGATCTGCCAGAAGCTGGCGAGGCTACTCGGCGGCCATATAGCGGTGGAATCGCAGCCCGGCGAGGGAAGCACCTTCGTCCTCTACCTCCCTCTCGGTGAGCCCCCCTCCGGCGAGGCCGAAAAACCGGTTCAAGCCGTGGCGAAGTCCTCCGGGCCGTCCGCAGACGTAAAGACAGTGCTTGTCATCGACGACGAGGAGTCCGAGCGCCGGTCGCTGAAAAGCTACCTCGAATCGGCCGGGTACCGGGTCGTAACCGCCTCCTCGGGAAGAAAGGCGATAGAGGCGGCGCGGAGGGAAAAACCCTCGGCCATCTCGCTTGACGTAATCATGCCGGACATGGACGGGTGGGAGGTGATCTCGCGGCTCAAGGCCTCGCCCGAAACAGCCGCTATTCCCGTAATGGTCGTGTCGGTTAGCGACGACCGCGACACCGGCGAGGCCCTCGGCGTCTCCGGCTACGCCTTAAAGCCGGTGGACAAGGCTTATTACGTCTCCGAGATTTCCAGGCTTGCCGGGGAGAGCGCGAAACCCCCCGCAGGGCGGAAGGGGCCGAAAGAGAGCAGAGGCCTTATCTTCGCCGTCGAAGACAACTCCATCGCCACCCTCCAGATACGCTCCGCGCTGGAAGAGGCGGGGTTCGGGGTTGAGACCGCCTCCGGAGGGGCCGAAGCGCTCCGTAAAATCGCCGTCATCACGCCCGACGCCATAATCCTCGACCTGATGATGCCGGACGTGGACGGTTTCGAGGTGCTCGAACAGCTCCGTTCGACCGAAAGGACGGCCCGCCTGCCGGTGCTGGTGCTCACGGCGAAGGAGCTGACCGCGGCCGACCGGTCGAAACTTTCTCACAACAACGTGCAGGAGCTTATCCAGAAGGGGTCGATCGACCGCGAGGAGCTGGTGGCCAAGGTTTCCCGGCTGCTGGGATACGAGACGGCGAAGCAAGCCCCCGCCCCGGCGGAGGTTTCCGCCGGACCGGCTCCGCTGCCGCGCCCGGCCCGGGCCGGTACCGGCGAGGTCATTCTCCTTGTCGAGGACAACCCCGACAACCGCTTTACGATGTCGGCGATTCTGGAGGAACTCGGTCACAGGTACGAGATAGCCGAGGACGGCGCACAGGCTCTGGAGGCGGCAGCCAGGCTTCGCCCCGCCCTCATCCTCATGGACGTGCAGCTTCCGGTGCTCAGCGGCATCGACGCGACGCGCCGGTTGAAGGAAGACCCCTCCCTCAGCGACATTCCGGTGGTGGCCCTGACCGCTAAGGCGATGAAGGGCGACAGGGAGGCGCTCCTCGCGGCGGGTTTCGACGACTACATACCTAAACCGGTGGATACCGTCGAGCTCGCTTCGGTAATACGCAAATGGATGCGCTAACAGTTACCGGCTCCCCGGGGTTTGCCCGGCCCGGAGCCCGATCGCAGGAAACCCCGATGGAACTTAAAGCCAGGCTTCTGGTGGTGGACGACAACCCCGACAACCTCTTCACTCTGGAGCAGGTCATCAACCAGTTCTTCCCCTCATGCTCGGTGATACCCGCGCGGGGTGCGAAGCAGGGGCTGGCGCTGGCCGCCGTGGAAGAGGTGGATGGGGCGCTTATCGACGTCCAGATGCCGGAGATGGACGGCATAGAGATGTGCCGGAGGCTCAAAACTCACGAGCGCACCTCCCGTATCCCCGTTATCCTCATAACCGCCCACAAGTCCAATCCCGCGTTGCGCGCCGAGGGGCTGGAGGCGGGAGCGAACGACTTCATCGCGAGGCCGGTGGACAACCTCGAACTGTCCGCCCGGATCCGGGTCATGCTTCGCCACCGCCTCGCCGACGAAGAGGTGCACAGGGTCAACCAGCACCTGGAAGAGCTGGTGGAAAGACGCACCCGCCAGCTCAAGGAGGCGGTGGAGGCCGCCGAGGCCGCCAACCGGGCGAAGAGCGATTTTCTGGCGCAGATGAGCCACGAGATACGCACGCCTATGAACGGCGTCATCGGCATGACCGAGCTTGCGCTGATGGAAGAGCTCCCTCCGAAGGCCGCCCAGTACCTCGGCCTCGTAAAGCGCTCCGCCAAGGCCCTTCTGGACATAATCAACGACATTCTCGATTTTTCAAAGATAGAAGCGGGCATGGTCGAGCTTCACAACGAGGATTTCGACCTTACGGAAAAACTCGGACTGGTCTTCTCGACGATCGGAGCCGTGGCCTCCCAGAAGGGGCTTGCGCTAAACAACACCGTCGCACCCGAGGTCCCGGAGAGGGTTCACGGCGACTGGGGCAGGCTGAGCCAGGTGCTGATCAACATCCTCGGAAACGCGGTAAAATTCACTGAAACCGGCTCGGTGACGGTGCAGGTAGGGCTGGACTCCTCACGCCCGGAGGATCGCTATCGGCTCCTGTTCGAGGTCAGGGACACAGGCATCGGCATCCCCCCCGAAAAGCTGGACAGAATATTTGAAGCCTTTTACCAGTGCGGCGGCTCGCACCACGCCCACCACGGCGGCACCGGCCTCGGGCTCAACATCTCGCGGCAGCTCGTAACCCTCATGGGGGGCGGCATCAGGGCACAGAGCGCTCCCGGAGCCGGCAGCGTCTTTTCCTTCACCGTTGAATTCGGCGAAGCCAGAACCAAAAGTCCGCTACGGGAGCTGTACGTCAGGCGAAAGAGGCAAAAACCCGCCCCGATGCGGATACTTCTCGCCGAGGACGAGCCGGTGAACCAGATCGTAGGCCGAGACCTGTTAGAGCTGGAAGGTCATACCGTAGTCGTCGCCGAAGACGGCTTCAAGGCGCTGGAGGCCCTCTCCCGCGAGGCCTTTGACGTGGTGCTGATGGACGTGAAGATGCCGGGGCTCAACGGCCTTGAGGCCACGCGGAAAATCCGCGAGGGAAGCTGCGGGGAGACCCTGCAAAACATCACCGTCGTCGCCCTGACCGCCCACGCCACGCAGGATTACCGCGAGCGCTTTATTGAGGCCGGGATGGACGACTGCGTAACCAAGCCCATCGACGTGGAAGAACTCTATCGGGTGCTCTTCGAGGTGGCGGAAAAAAAGACGGCCAAAACCTGAAGCGGACCGCCACCTCGTTTTCGGCAATCGTAAACAAAATAACGAATTCTCACCTCATAATTTCCTCAAAATCCCAAACTCCGTGACCCGAAAGTTTTGACCGCTCCCGTATAAGGCGAAAAGCCGGTGCGTTTTCTTGACAGCCGCCCCGGTCACACTATGCTTGCGCGTAAGCCAAAAGGTTTCCTGCCGCGCCGGTCGCAGAAAACGCGGCCGGTTCGGCGGCTGGTCCGAACCCGCCAGCGCGAAGCCCCCAAGGAGCGAGAGATGACTCCCCTTCCATCCGCAATTCTTACCAGCGTCTTTCTTCTGTGCGGCGTCGCGGCGACTGTAATAATGCTGGGCCGCCTCGGGCGGCCCGAAAGCCAGTCGACTTCGCGCCAACTCTTTTGGCACCGACTCTCTGGATGGGTTTTTTCTGCCTTGTTCCTCGTCCTTTTTGTAACGATGTTCGTCCGTTTCTACTCTTTCTGGGAGGAGCATCCGGCGCGCATCGTATTCCACTACACAACGGCCTTCGCCATCCCCTTGCTTCTTCTGCTCAAAATCGCCATTCCGGGCAAATACCCCGGCTTTAGAAAACACCTTTTCCCCCTGGGAGTCTTTGTGCTCCTTCTTTCCTTTCTCACCGCCGGGAGCGGTCTTGCCCACTATTTCGTGCGGATGACGCAGCAAAAACCCTACCTCTCTCACGCGCCCGACAAGGGGGAACCGGATCTCGCAATGGGCAAGGAACTGCTGATCGAACGGTGCAGCACCTGCCACCTGCTGGAGACCGTCTTGAGGCCGAGACCCGCCCATAACTGGGAAAAGGTGGTCGAAGAAATGACGATGATCGCGTGGCCGCGCATCAGACCTGACGAGGCAACCCAGATACTCTTTTATCTGACCGAGACCCGGAGCCCGAAGGCCGGTAGCGCAGCCGCCCCGACGGAGCTCGAAACGCACTGCCTGTCCTGCCATGAGCCCGGCGAGATTTTCGCGAAACAAAGAACCCGGCAGGAGTGGGACGCGGTCGTCAGGGCGATGGCCGATATCGCGCCCGAGAAGGTTCCCGTAGACCAGCACGACCGGATAGTGGACGCCCTCGTGGAAGCCCAGTCAAAGGCGGCTGCGGGGCGGTAGACAGGTAGCGACGGAGAAATAAAGAAGGGCGGGTCCAATCGGGCCCGCCCCTTTTCGGTTTACACCGCTATGGTCAGGTTCGCGCTATTCGCGCTCTTTGCGCCGGAAGGGTATGGAGATAAGGAGGAACAGGGCCAGTCCGGCCGCCGAAGGCCCGGCCTCTCCTCCGAGGGTCTGGAGGAAGCACCCTCCCCCGCCTCCTCCGCCGTTCCCGCCCGCAGTAGCGGTCGGCGTTACGCTTGCGGACGGGGCCGAAACGTTGCCCGTTCCTATGGCGTTGGTGGCCGTCACGGTGAAGGTATAAGACACGTCGTTGGTGAGTCCCGTGATGGTGTGGGTGGTTGCGGCGGTTCCGGCGTTCTGGTCCACGCCGCCGGGCGGGTCGGAGATTACCGTATAGTTCGTAATCGCGCTGCCGCCGTCCGCCGGAGCCGTGATTGTCACCGTCGCTTTTCCGTTACCCGCAGCGGCCGTCGGCGCGGCGGGGGTGTTGGGGACTACCTGGAATACCGTGGGGCGCATCATGTCGTTTTCTTCGTGGCCCAGAAGGTGGCAGTGCCAGACGTATTCCCAGCCGAAGTTGGTCAGCGGATTGGGGTTCGCAACGGGGTCGTAAGTGCTCCCCAGCGCGCCGGTGGAGGGCGTTGTCACGTCAAGAGGACGGATGCTCACCGGGACCTCGAAGGGCAGGGTGGGAGGAGCGGGCCTGACCGCGATGAAGGTGACGAGAAATGGGTCGAAACGGACACTTTCCTTCCACCCCGTCTCGTTCGGATCGGGAGGGTATATCTGGCCGGTTATGTCAACCCGGTTGACGACCTGCACGTTGAGCAGGTGAAAGTGGATGATGTGCGAGTCGATGCCGTTGTGGGCTATCGCCCAAACCTGGGTTGTTCCGGCGGGGAGGTACTCGGTCGGAGGCGCGATGAACGGGAGGCCGAAGGTGGTGTGGCCCTGGTTGTTCACGCTCACCGTGGTGTCGCCCAGCACCGCGTTCATGCGGCCGAGGTCGTCGAATCCCTCGGTCAGCGTCTTGATCTTGATGGGTATGCCGTTGAGAGTCTGGGGCGGGCCCACCGTGCTGGCCATGGCGTTGTTGCCGTAGATGCCGGGGGGCACGATGGCGGGCGGCTGGGTCTGGGCGAACACCGCCGGAAGAGCCGCCGAGAGCGCCGCCGAATCGAAGGCGGCCGCCGGGGCTCCGTCTACACGGAACTGCATGAGGGTGCGGACGTTGGGGCCGTAACCCGGCAGGGTGGAGGGAGCGCCGCCGAAGGCGGTGAGGTCCGGGTTTCCGGTGTAGTAGCTGTAGCGGATGTCCTCCATCGGCAGAGGGGCTGGCGCGTCGTTGTAGAGGATCAGCTTGGAGCCGGGGGGAACTGCCGAAAAATCGATGACGATGTCGGCGCGCTCGGCCGGGCCGAGGAGGAGATTGTACTGCGTGACGTTCATGAAGGTTCCGCTGCGCATGTCAAGGTTGTAGCCGACCTGTCGCGGAGGATTGTTGAGCAGCGCGACGGCGGGCATGAGTCCGCCCTCGTTGCCGATCTGGTAGAAGACAGGGCCGGGGCGGGTGAGGTCCGCCTCGCCGGAATTCCTGTGAATTCCGTCCGGATCGGCCGTGTCGCCCACGGCGTAGTAAAGCTGGAGGTTGAGGAACCGGTCGTTGCAGGCGTTGAGAACCCTGAAACGATAGGCCTTCGGCAGGACGTTGAGGTACGGGTACGCGGTGCCGTTGACCACGGGCGTGTCCATGAAGGCCTCGGGCACGTGGGAGATGTCCGGCAAAGGTCCGGTGGTGTTAACCGGCGGCCAGACGTAGAGCCCGTAATCCCACCGGCCCAGGGGGTTCAGCCCGTCGAGCGCATTGGGGTCCTGATTCGGCTGGTAGACGTGGGGGAACCAGAGACTGCCCATTCCGCCCCAGTTGGCCGTGTCCCATAGGGGGTCCGTGGCCGCCAGCTTGACGGGGTCGGGGACGAAGGTCTTGTCCTGAATGATCAGGGGAATCTGGTCGGCCGGGATTATTCCGTCGGTCACGAGACCTTGTTCCGCAGGGTCCGTCAGCAGGTAGCCCGACGCTTCGCCCGCGTAGACGTTGAGGCCCGTGAGGCCGTAGGCGTGGTCGTGGTAGAACATCAGCCTGCCGCTCTGCTGGTTGGGGTAGAACATCGTCATCGCCCCGGCTCCGGGATCCGGCATGTCGGGGACGTTGACGGTGCTGAGGCCCTTGGGATAGGAGGTGGTCTCCGCAGCAGGCGTGATCCACTGGTGCGCCGTGCCGTCGCTTATCCACGGAGTCAGGCCGCCGTGAAGGTGGAGGCCCGCGCGGTTCTGGGTGTAGTTCTCACCCGCGACGGGGCCCTGTCCTGCTCCCATTATGGTGGTGTCCACCGGGAGGAAGAGGTTGCCTGCCGCGCCCGCCGCAAGGGAGTTCGTGAATTTCACCCTTACCGGCTTGTCTTTTTCGGCGATGATCAGCGGCCCGAGGTAGTGGTTTTGCCCGTCGGCGGCCGGATTCGTGTCGCGATAGCCGCGAAGCTTGGTGGCGGGGAGGTCCGAGTGCATCTGCTGGGTGTAGTCGTAGAGCCCGATAGTATAATAGTCGGAGCCGGGGAAGGTTGTCGTGTCCGGCACCGCTATCGGAATGTATTGCCCCAGGTTGTTCGCTCCCGCCGGTCCGAGGCCCGGCAGCGAATCCACGAACTTCCGCAGTATGGGGCTGTTGGTATAGTTCGGTTTCGTGTAGTCGGGGGGCTGCGCAAGCCCCTGACCCGCCGTCAGGAAAACGGCGGCCGCCATGAGCGCCGGAATCGATCGTGCCCTGTGTCTTCGCGAATCCATCCTTTCCCTCCTTTTGCCGCCGTTCGTGCGGCCAGATTGAAGTCCCGTTTCAGAGCCTATGCAAAAAGCCTATACCCCCTTCCGGCAATGTCAAAAAAGAGGTTCATTCAGGGCTTGTCCGTAAATGGGCCTTTCGGAGATCGCGCCGGATTTTTGGCATTTGCGCCTCTCCGATGGACACGGGGCCGCGCGGTGTTAAACTTTTTCTAAGGCAAGGCAGCGAAACACCGATGAATTGCGGGGAGTCACGATGACCAGGGGAACGCTCTGGAAAGGGTCCGTACATTTCGGCGACATAAGCGTGGAGGTGAAACTGCACGCCGCCGTCAGGGAGGAGAGGATACAGTTTCACCTCCTCCACCGCCCCGACGGGGTGAGGCTTCACCAACAGATGATCTGCGCCTACGAAAAGAAGCCGGTGCCTCCGGAGGAGCAGATAAAGGGATACGAGCTGGAGGGAACGGGGAAATACATAATCGTCGACCCTGAGGAACTGGCCCCGGCCGATCCGGAGTCCAGCCGTATAATCGAGGTCCACGAATTCGTCAGGGCCGGGCAGCTCGACCCCCTCTTTTTCGGACGAGCCTACAACCTGGAAGCTGACGGCGACGGGTACGGCGAACTGCTGGAGGCGATGCGGGAGACGGGCGTGGCGGGTATCTGCACCTGGACCATGAGAAAGCGCTCGTATCTCGGCGCTCTTCTCCCCGGCGGGAAGATGCTGCGCCTTTGCGCGCTTCGGTACGGCGACGAGGTTATAGCCGCAAATTCTCTTGAGCTTCAGGAGATTGCCGTTTCCGAAAAGGAAGTGAGGATAGGGAGGGATCTCATCGGGCAGTTGACCGCTCCTTTCGCGCCGCAGAAATTTGAAGACGAGCACCAGAAGAAGCTGCACCGGCTTATCGAGAAAAAGGCGCGAGGGGAAGAAGCCGGGCTCCCGCGGCCCAGGCTCCTTGAGCCCACCTCGCCGGAGAAGTTGCTTGAGGCGCTCGAAGCCAGCCTCCGGAAGGTCGCATGAGCGCGGAGAAGGCCCCCGCACCGCCGGGGCATGGAATCTGGAGCGGGACGGTCAGTTTCAGCCTCGTGGCGATACCTGTCCGGCTGGTCCGGGCGGTCGCGCCTGGGCGAATCTCCTTCCGGCTGCTCCACGACGCTGATTATTCGCCGCTTGCGCGAAGAATGTTCTGTCCCGCCGAGGAAGCGATGGTCCCCCCGGAGGAGATTGTCCGGGGCTACGAACTTTCTCCCGGCAACTACCTGCCCGTCACGGAGGAGGAGCTGGAATCCGTTTCGCCCGAGCGGAGCCGCACGATAGAGATTATCGAGTTCATCGATCTTAATGAGGTGGATCCGGTCTACTTCGATCACCCGTATTATCTCGTTCCCCTGAAGGGAGGCGAAAAGTCCTACCGGCTGCTGGCCGAAGCGATGCGCCAGACGAACAGGGCGGGGCTCGCGAAGTTCGTGCTGGCCGAGAGGGAGTATCTCGTGGCGGTAACCAGCAGGGAGGGTGCGCTCGCCCTCGTCACTCTCCACTACAGCGCGGAGGTGCTCCCCGGCGACGAGCTTGCGCCTAAGGAAAGTGTTGTCTTTGGCGAGGAGAAGAGCCGGATAAAGGAAACCATCGGGAAGATGACGGCCCAGTTCGACCCCGGCAAATACGCCGACGCAAGGCGGGAAAAAATCCATGGACTTCTGGAGAAGAAAGCCAGGGAATCCACCCCGGTTCAGCCTCCCGAGGTCGTGGAGGAGGAGGGCGCTGTCCCGCCCGACCTGATGGCGGCGCTCGAAGAGGCGATGCGCGCCGTGGACAAGAACCAGTGAGCAAAAGCGCCGTCGAGATTTCCGGGCGTCAGCTCTCCCTCTCGAACCTCGAAAAAATCCTCTATCCTTCCTGCAATTTCTCGAAGGCGCAGGTAATCGAGTATTACCGCCGCATCTCGGAGTTCATCCTGCCCCATCTGAAAGACCGGGCGCTCACTCTTAAGCGCTATCCCGACGGGGTGGAGGGGGAGTACTTCTTCGAGAAGCGCTGCCCCTCCCACCGTCCGGCGTGGGTGGAGACGGGCGAAATCCTCCGTGAGGAGGGCGAGCGGATGACGGTCTGCCTCGTCAACGACCTCCCGACCCTCATCTGGGCGGCCAACCTCGCTACCCTCGAACTCCACGTGCCTCTGGCAAGGGCACAATCTCCCGCGACGCCCGATTATGTCGTCTTCGACCTTGACCCCGGCGAGGGGGCGGACCTACTCGACTGCGCAAGGGTCGCGCTCATCCTGCGCGGCCTCTTTGACCGGCTCGGTCTCGAAAGCTTCGTCAAGACCTCGGGCCAGAAGGGTCTTCACGTCTATATGCCGCTTAATCTGCCGGGGGCGGCCTTCGAGGACACCAAGACCTTTTCGCGGGCAGTTGCGCTGACGGTGGAGAAAAAATACCCGGACCTCGTGACGGCGAAAATGGCGAAAACGGAGCGCGCCGGGAGGGTCTTCATCAACTGGGAGCAGAACGACCCGAAAAAGACGACGATCTGCGTCTATTCCCTGCGGGCGCGGGAAGCGCCCTTCGTCTCCTTCCCCCTCGGCTGGGAAGAGCTGGAAGCCCTGGCGGCGGAGGGAGACCCGGAAAAGCTGCCGGTAAGTCACGAGGAGGCGCTTCGGCGTGCAGGGGAGAAGGGCGACCTCTTCCGGGAACTGCTCACGATAAAACAGACGCTGCCCCACCTGTAAGCGAAGGAAACCGCCGGAGATGGCCGACAAGGGACTTGAAGAATACGCAGCCAAACGGAAATTCGGAGAGACTCCCGAACCGGGGCCGAAGGAGAGCCCCGGCGAGGGGCGGCTGCGCTTCGTCGTCCACAAGCACGCGGCCCGCGCTCTCCATTACGATCTTCGCTTCGAGCTGGAAGGAGTTCTCAAGAGCTGGGCCTGCCCGAAGGGGCCTTCGCTGGACCCGGCGGTGAAGAGGCTGGCTGTGATAGTCGAGGACCACCCTCTCGATTACAGGGATTTCGAGGGCGTTATCCCCGAGGGCAATTACGGCGCGGGGGGCGTAATCATCTGGGACAGGGGTTTTTACCGCCACCCCGCCGCGCCGGAGGGAGCGGAGGGCGAAAAACTCCTGCTTGAGGGGCTTCGGAAGGGGGATTTCAAGTTCGTTCTCGAAGGCGAGAAGCTCCGGGGCGAATTCGCTCTCGTGAAGACGCGGAAAGACGAAAAATCGTGGCTCCTTCTGAAGAAGAAGGACAGCCACGCGAGCAGGGAAGAGATTCTTTCGGAGAACCGCTCGGTCGCGTCGGGAAGGAGCCTCGAAGAGCTACTCGAAGAAAAGACGGGGAAGCCCTCCGCGCAAAGGAAGGCAGACGCCGTCCGTCTCCGGGAGACGCTGGAGAGCGAAGAGCTTGGCGGCGCTCCGCAGGGGCCGATGCCTCACCTGGTCCGGCCAATGCTGGCGACCACCGCGAAGGAGCCCTTCGACAATCCGGAGTGGCTCTTCGAGGTGAAATGGGACGGGTACCGGGCCATCGCCGAAGTCCGGGGCGGCGAGGTCTCTCTCTACTCCCGCAACCTCCTTTCGCTAAGCGAGAAATTCGCCCCCGTCGCGGAGGCGCTACGCGATCTTCGGTTCGAGGCGGTGCTCGACGGCGAGATCGTAGCCGTGGACGAAAAGGGGCAGCCCGATTTTCAGCTGCTGCAAAACTACTCCAAAGCCGGAAAGGGGTATCTCCTCTACTACGTCTTCGACCTCCTCTATCTTGAGGGGCGCGACCTTACCGGAGTTCCGCTGGTCAAAAGGAAGGAGCTTCTGAAAAAGATTCTCCCCCATTCCCAGCGCATCCGCTTTAGCGATCACGTCAGGAAGGACGGGCTGCTGTTCTTCAGGGTCGCGCTGGCAAAGGGGCTCGAAGGCATCGTCGCCAAGCACGGCCTGAGCGCTTACCGGGCGGGGGTGCGAAGCCGCCACTGGCTGAAGCTCAAGAGACAGCGGACGCAGGACGCGGTGATCGGAGGGTTCACCTCGCCGCGAGGGGGGAGGCGCTATTTCGGCTCGCTGATTCTCGGGGTTTACGAAGGGGGCGAGCTTGTTTCCATCGGCCATTCGGGAGGAGGGTTCGGCGAGGAAGACCTGAAAAGGATCTACGAGCGTTTGGAGCCCCTGATTCAGCAGGATTGCCCCTTCAAGGCCGCGCCGGAGACCAACGCCCCGGCCACCTGGGTGCGGCCGGAACTTGTCTGCGAGGTGGCCTTCACGGAATGGACCGAAGAGGGACTCCTCAGGCACCCTGTCTTTTTGAGGATGCGCGACGACAAACCCGCAAGCGAAGCAATCCGCGAGGTAGAGGGATGAAAATTCACGTCGGCACCAGCGGCTACGCGCACAAGGAATGGCGGGGACTCTTCTACCCCGGGGATATCGACCCGAAGGAGATGCTGCGCTTCTACGGCGAGCGGCTGGGCGCGGTCGAGATTAACTACACCTTCTATCACATGCCCACCAGGGAGGTTCTCGCCTCCTGGGTGAAGCAGGTGCCTTCGGATTTCGTCTTCGCCCTCAAGACGCCGCAGGTAATAACGCACAGAAAGCGGCTGAAGGAGGTGGAGCAGGAAACGGATTACTTCTTTCGGACCATCCCGGCCCTCAGGGACAAGCTAGGGGCGGTCCTCTTCCAGTTTCCCGCCAACTTCCGGGCGAATCTTCCCCGGCTTGAGGATTTTCTGCGCCTCATCCCCGGAAATTTCCGCTGCGCCTTCGAGTTTCGGAACCCGGACTGGCTCGAAGGAGGCGTAACCGGGCTCCTCGAAAGCGGCGGCCACTGCCTCTGTACCGCCGACACCGACGAAGCGCCGTTGAACGATATATCCGGCTTAGCGAACTGGGGCTACCTTCGTCTTCGCCGCTCGAATTACACAGAAGGGGACCTCGCGGAATGGGCAAAGCGAATCCGCGCAAGGAATCTGGAGAAATGCTTCGTCTTCTTCAAGCACGAAGAAGAGGCGAAGGGGCCGGGCGAAGCGCTACGCTTCCGGGAGCTGGCCGCACTGACCTGAGCAAACCCCGGCCCGCCGCCTTCACGCAAAAACACGGGTTTTAACGCGGTTTGTCTGCCATATTCGGGGCTCACCGGCGGAGGACTGATCCACTCTGTCTCCGGGGTATTTATTCCACGCTTACTTCGATCGTCTGGCCGAAGCCGTTTCCGTCGACGGCCATGATGCGGTGGCGGCCCCTTCCCGCATTCCAGTAGAGCGTATAGGGCGGACCGGCGCTGCCAGCTTCCTTCCCGTCCACATACCAGTCGATTTTCTCAGCCGGATCGCGAAGAGATGCCTCAAACCGAAGCTCCACAGATTCCTCGCCGGGGGTGAGAATGTAGCGGTCTCCGTCCAGGGGATAGACTATGCTAAGGTAAGTTTCAGGCGTCATGCGGGGAACTTCGTCAGGGGCTCCTATCCTCACCGGACCCGAGTAGCGCGCCGGCTTATCCGGGAGAGGAGGTATGAAAAGTTTGTCGAGATTCGAGGGAAGGCCGGCTAGCCTGTACCTGCTCTCCCTTCCCTCTGAGTGACGCTTGTCGAGCCACCCCGCGAATTTCATGGGCAGATCGTGCCCGTCGCCCTGTTCGTGGTAGGCGCATAGCCCTTCCGGCTCGTTCCCCACTATGAAGAGTTCAGTCTTTCTCTCCAGGCAGAGCGGCGTCGGGTTAACACCCGACTGGGCGCAAACCTCACGGAGCACTACTGTGTCTGGAAGGCGGAAGGTAGGCGGAGGAGCGCCGGGGTAAAGCCCTCTCATCACGTCGGTAAAAACCGGTCCTGCGCCATGCCCTCCGAAAAGCGTTGCCGTTTCCCTCCCGTCGAAATTGCCCACCCATATCGCCACGGTGTATTCGGGGGTGTAGCCGACCGTCCAGCCGTCGCGGTAATGGGTAGAGGTCCCGGTCTTCAAGGCAAGCGGCGCGGGAGGTGGAAAATTGGCGAACGCCGAAGAGCGCACAAGGGTATCGCTGAGGACGTTGGTTACCAGAGCAGTAGCCTCGGTTGAGAAAATTCTTCGCGGAATTGCCTCAGCTCCCTCCTTTAGAAATGATACCGGTCGGTAGTCTCCTGCGTTCGCAAGCACGGCGTAAGCCGCCGCCAGGTCGATCAGGCGCACCTCAGGATTGCCTACCGCGAGGCCGAGACCGTAGTAATCGGGCGGCGGGGCCTCGTAGGGAAGAAGGTTGAGGAGTCCCAAAATCTTGTAAACGCGTTCCTGCCCTAGTTCGTTAAGGAGATGCACGGCGGGCAGGTTAAGGGATTTTCCCAGGGCCATACGCAGGTTGACCGGGCCGTTTGACTTCCGGTCGTAGTTCAGAGGGAGGTACTCACCCTCGTCGCTCCGGAAGGCCTGTTCAAAGTCGTCGAGCACCGAGGCGGGAGTATAGCCCTGCTCCATCGCGGCGGCGTAGAGAAAGGGTTTGAGGGTGGAGCCAGCAGACCTCCGGGCCAGAGCCCCGTTGACGAACCCCTGATCGCGCGGCGAGTATTCAAAGGAGCCAACCAGAGCCCTTACTCCCATAGTGCGGTTGTCGATTATTAAACCCGCCGCTTGGGAAGCCCCGGAAGCCTTGAGGCGGTGGCGGTTGGAGGCGAGTGCGTCAATCAGGATCTTCTGGATGTCAAGGTCAATGGTCAGCGCCGTTTCGCCGGTGCGTCCCGAAAGGCGGCCGAACCCAAGGAGATAATCAGTAAGGTGGGGAGCACCTTCTGGCGGGCCCGCGGAAAGAACATCCAGCGGTTGTTCCTTCGCCTTTTCTGCCTCTTCCTCTGTAATTACTCCGTTATCTGCCATTTGGCCAAGAACCAGGTCCCGGCGAGCGATCAGTCGTTCTGGGTGCGGCCCCCACGGGTCGAAGCGCGTGGGAGCCTTGGGCAGGGCTGCAAGGGTGGCTGCCTCGACGGGGCTCAGTTCTGCGGCTTTTTTGCCGAAATAAGAGCGCGAAGCCGCCTCAACGCCGATGAGGTTATTTGCAAGATCGACCCGGTTTAGATACCGGGTCAGTATCTCTTCCTTGGAAAGCAGCCATTCAACCCTGACGCTCTCGATAATCTCCAGAAATTTTCGCTCGAAAGTGCGGGCTTCCCCCGGATGCGTGGATTTGACGAGCTGCTGGGTTATGGTCGAAGCGCCGGAGACGACTCTCCCGGAGCGGAAATTGTAAAAGGACGCGCGCGCGATGGCGATGGGGTCGAAACCGGGATGGTAATAAAAGCGCGAGTCTTCGGCCGCGATGAAGGCTTTGCGCACTATATCGGGGATATCTTTCTGGACGAGGGGGAGATGGCGGCGCCATTTCTCGTCGGTTACCGAGCGAAGGGGCCTTCCGTTGCAGTCAGTTAAAAATAGCGTCGGAGCTATCTCAAGCTCGGGCAGAGAGGGACGAGTCAGCGGCTCAAGACGCAGCCATGCAGCATAACCACCGAAAAGCATAAGGGCGAAAAGTAGCGCCCGGGACCAAAGCCAAAACCGTTTCCGGCCAAGCTTTCCCGGCGCACCAGTTTCTTTTGAAGTCCCGGCCCCGTCTGATAGCATCTTGAGCCTCGGTTGCTACGGACGGCCTTCGATGGTGAGCGCCGAAGCCGGCGTGTAGCCGTTTATCTCAGGCTCGTACATGCGCTCGACCTTCGTCGGAGGGATAACGAATACCCCTTCGCACACCGCCCGGGCGTAGTAGGTGAAACGGTAGGGGTTCTCACGCCAGGTCCATATAGAGGCGCGGAAGGCCGTCACCCTGTCGTTGCGAAGCTCCAGGTGGTCGGGGACGAAGCGGTAAAATCCCTCGGGATTCCAGAAGGAGTACCAGTAACCCTCGTTGTTTTGACCGCCGGAGTTTTGGGCGTCGTTGTCGGAGGGCAGAGCCTCCTCCGTCTTGAAGGCGGTGTTTATCGCGACAAGACCCGCGGGCAGAGGGTCGTCGAGAACCACAAACCGGGAATCCCTTTCCGGGCCGGAAAACTCGACCGTCACCTTGACGAGATCTCCGACCTTGATCTTCTGCGAACCTTCGACCGTTTCATAACGCTTGGAAATCTGAAACCCGCCCTCGTGGCCGCCTTTGGCGTAATCCGCGCGCGGGAAAACGAGTCTGAGGGAGTAGAGTATCTCCCTGGCGGGGTCGGAAGACATGGAGAGGCTCGGGTTTGCAAGAAGAGAGGCGACTGGTACGGAGATCTCCGTGTAGCCCTGAGAGGGAAGGGAGACAGTTTTTTCCCCTTCGCCCGGCAGAAGCACGGTGACGCTCACCTGCCCGCTGGAGGGGCTTTCCGCCATGAAGTGGCGGGCAAGGGCGGAAAGAGCCCAGCCGGTATCGCTGGTGCGGTACCAGTTCCCCTCTTTGCTCCGAGATTCCAGCAGTTTTACTGCCGCCTTGGCCGCCTCCCCGCTCTCCGGCGCGGCGCGGTCGAGCAGAAGAAGCGAGAGGGCGTCAGAGCGGTACTGAGCATGAAAATCATGCGCGTAGTAGGAATCCTTCCGTGGCGAAGAGACCGCCTTTTTGGCGCTTTCCGCAAGTTCCCCGGTCGCCATGAAATTCCCGTAGGAAGCCGCGAGCAGGGTGAGGATGCGCGGCTCCCAATCCATGGAGCCGATTTTGTCCTTAAAGAGGGCGAAGTCGGAGGAATTGGCCGCGCCGAGTCTCGCAAGGAGGTAGAGAGCCACTGGGCCACCCGCCTCCTCCGGTTCCTTTGTGATGCGGGTCGTCCTCAGGTATTCGACGGCGCGCTCAATTACCGGCGTCGGGATTGACATCCCCGCGTCCCTCGCCTCAGCGAGCGCCGTAAGCGCGTAGAAAGTCCCCCAGGGGCTCGCCTCCCTGTCTCCCGGCCAGTAGCCGAAGCCGCCCGAGGAGGTCTGCATGCCCAAGAGTCGCTGGACACCCTTTTCGAGGAAGGGGTCTGCTTCATCGGCCCTTATGCCGGGAACCGCGCCCTTGGCGAGAAGCCCTTTCATTACGGCGAGAGGCATGACTCCCGAAGAAGTCTGCTCAACGCAGCCGTAAGGGTACTGGAGAAGGTAGCGAAGCCCCTCGGTCATCCTCAGGAAGGGAGAGGAGGAAAGCGTGAGCACGGCCCTGGTCTCCGCGAGGAGCTCCGGGTCCGCCGCCAGTCCCTTCTGCGTTTCCGAGAGCGCGGGAGCCAGGTTGGCCTTGCCCTTCAGGGTTCCGTACCACGTCTCCTGCCCGGAGACGTGGGGAGTCCTAACCGGCAGAGTCATTTCCACGGCGTCTCGGCGGCTGCCGAAAGCACCCGAAAAGAGAAGGACCGAGTCGCCGGGTTTCTCTGCTCGTCCGGAAACAGCAACGTCCACGCGGTCCATCGCCTTCACCGGGTAGCTTTTCTGCTCCGTCGACACGGCGAGGCCGCCTTTTTGTGAGAGCGAGAACTCCAGCGCTCCGCTTTCGGAGGTCTGGTTGAAAGCGGCGACCTTGAAACGGAAGGTGTCTCCTTTAGTGAAGAAACGAGGGAGGCCGGGTTCGAGGTAAAAGGGTTTGGAGACGCGAAGCTGCCTTTCGGCGTTTCCGAAAGCGCTACCCTTGTCGCAGGCGACCACGAACACCCTAAAAGAACTCATCTGGTCGGGAAGGGTGAAGCGGATGGTGGCCTTGCCGTTCTCGCCGGTGAGAAGCGCCGGGTTCCAGTAGGCGACCGGCTCGAAGCGTTTTCTCGTTTCGAGCGGCGCTCCGTCGCCTTCGCTGCCTCCGGTGAGCGCTTCGTTGCGCACCGTGCGGTAGGGGGTCTGGGGCAGCATGAAGAGGCGAAGGTCGGTTAGAAAAACGCCGAGAGGAATGTCGAACCTGGTCAACCCTTTGAGGTCGGGAGTACGGTAGCCGGTAAGCGCGAGGACGGATTCATCGACAACGGCGACTGCCAGTTCCGCCTGAACCCCTGCGCTGCCTTCGGCGGTCGCGGCCAGGGTTAGCGTTACCTCCTGCCCCGGCTCCGCCTCCAGAATCTTCTTCTCCGGCGCTATTTCCACGGTGATGCCGGTCGATTTCGTCACGACCTGAAGATTGGTGACGCCGTGCATGAAGGTAGGGAAGCCATCGTCGATCTTTCCCGAGTAGACGGGGAAGGATCCGCGCGGAATCGTTCCCACGAGCGAGGCGAAGACGTTCGGCAGGTGGTCCTTCTTTATCTTTACCTCAAGCTCCTGCATCCCGTCTTTTGGAGTGTACACCTTGTATTCCAGTATCCCCTGCCTCTCAAGGGTGTAGAGGTAAGCAGTCGCCTTGCGGCGAGCCCCTATGCGCAGCCGCGCCGTCTGTCCCGGCTTGTACTGGTTTCTGTCGGGCGCGAGGGAAACCTTCGTGTAGCGCTGCTCATCCCTCGAAGAGTAGCTGTCCTCCCAGGAACCCCAGTTAACGTTGTAGCGGGTCGCGGAAGAGTAGACGCCGCCGTCCTCGGCGCGGTAGGAGAAGCGCACAAGGTATTCCCCGCCCCAGTCGAAGGCGACGGAGTACTTAGCAACGGAATCCGAGATATCCACTTCGGTGAGGCTGCTGCGCTTCCATACCTGTTCGCTTACCCAGTACTCGTTGCCGGAGAGGTTGCGCTTCCTGAAATAATTCCAGCTCTGGCGAAGGACTTCCACCGATAGCGTCCCCTTGGCAATCCTTTCACCGTCCTTTTCGATGACGATCGCCCTAAGCTGCTGCTCCTGCTCGGCGGAGATAGAACCGGGGTGGCTCATTATGCCGATCTGGTAGGGGATGGGCGCCTGCCAGCTCTGCGTTGTACTGGCGGCCTTCCCGTCGAAATCGAGTACCGTGGCGGAAACAACCAGGTTGCGCTCGCCGGAAAGGACCTCGCGCGAAACCGGGAATTCAAGGGAGAGCTTACCCGAGGCGTCGAGAAAACTTTCGCCCGACTCCAGGGGCTCTGCCCTTTCACCCGTGTCCCGGTCCCCCTCGTGGCCGAAGATGTAGTCTTCGTAATCAGCTACCTGATGAGCCGAGGGGCCGTAGGTAAGCTGCCAGCGCACTCGGCCGTTCTTCACCGGTCCACCGGCGTAGTAACCGCCTTCGACGGTCACTTTTAGAAAGGTCATCTCGACCGTCCGGTTCACGTAGGAGTCGTCTTTGCGTTTCTCCTGTGCGAACCCCACCCGCGCGAAATGGCGGGGTGGCTGGAACTCCTCCACCCGGAAAGTGGTCACGGCGGACTGTCCGCCCTCCTTGAGCCGCATCTCGATGCGGTACTCACCCAGCGGCGAGGAGGGAGGGACGATAAATTCACCCGAGGCGGTGCCGAAAGCCGAGAGGGGCGTCTCCGACTCGTGTATCTTCCGTCCCCTGGAATCGGTTATCTCAAGATTGCAGGCATCTCCCGCCGGAGGCTCGATGGCGCCTTCGCGGTAGCGGCGGACCGTCCCCTTGAAAAACACCTTGTCGCCCGGGCGGTAGACACCGCGCTCGGTAAAAATCTGCGCGTTCGCCGGACGCGGCTG
Source organism: bacterium (assembly GCA_004322275.1). Classification (NCBI taxonomy): domain Bacteria; species bacterium. Next base: position 25,900 of record SCTA01000005.1, on the reverse strand, counting down.
CTCGGAGGGCGACGAGGTCTGCCTTATGCCGGGAAAGGAGATGCGCCACGCGGGATTGGCGGGAGTGGCGGCGATAGCCACGTCGTCGCCCGTTACTGCGAGAATGGCTTCTATTTTATCGGGAAGGCACGGGAAAGTCCCTGATTCCAGGGACTCGGCCAACCCTTTCCTGAGGAAGGATTGTGTCCGGGCTACCCTCACGCCGTTTTTGTCGCCCCCCTGGATATTCAGCACACCGTCGGCATCCGTATTTCCCGCCTCGAATATCCAGCCGTCCTGGCAAACCGCGAAAATCTTCACGTTCTTGACCGGCAAACCCGTCGTAAGCGAAGTCACCCAGACAAGAGTTTCCCTGTTGCTGGAGACAAGGGTCGCTCCAAGATCGGTAATGTTGAAAATCGACGGCTCGGAGACGGTGTTTTTGCCTTTGGCGTTGTCGAGCACGCGGGCAAGGACTATTTGCCCCTTAGCCTTATCCGGACGTTCCGACAGGGGAATTGAAAAGGACTGCTCAAAGTCCTCTTTCCCCTTGGTGTCGAACACATCCTTTCTCTGAGAGATTTCGTAGACGCCGGCGCGAAGCGGGCTGTCGCCCGGCAGCTCTTTTTTAAAAAGATCGCTGACGCTGGCGGCGCTTTCGATATCCCACGTTTTTTTTCCGCCGTAAAATCCAAGCGCCAGTGCGGTGAGAGGCGGCACCGTAACGGTTTCCAGAAGGGTGGAATCGACGTTCAGGACATCGAAGTGGACGAGTTGGCGGCTGTTTCGCTCGACGACAGAGCCGAGTCCGGAAAAGCGCAGAGCGGGAGGCAGGTGGGGAACCTCGAAACTCTGCCTGGACGCCACGTAAGGTTTCCCCGAGGCGGAGACGAAACCCCCTGAAAAGCGGACCGAGTAAGTTGTGCCTGTGCGGAACTGCCCGTGGACAATAAGGACCTTGTCGTCGCTTGACAATTTTTCGTTGGCCGAGGGAACGGGCGGAACAAAGTGTAGCCGGCTATAAGCGTCGTTGGCAGTAATCTTGTCGGAGAAAGTGATCGAAACCGTTCTTCCGGCTTCGCAGCACTCCTTGACCTCGATCCCGGTAATGGTGAACTGGCTGCCGGGTTGTGCCGCCGCCGGAACAGCAAGGAGGCAGGCTGCGAAAAGGAGGGAAAGGGCAATTCGGTTGAACAAGCGCCATGAGAACATCGCAGCCCCTTACGGCAAAAATTGACTCAGCTTATTTTTAAGCCTGTAGAAGGTATAAACTTCGCCAGTGACTAAAAAACTCTTTGGCTGACCAATATATTCCTCCGCTAAAGAAAATCCAGTTGAAATTTTTGGGCCGTTACGTTGTGTCGGGCTGTGTGACGGCAGTGATGGTTTCGGCATCCGCGCGGGTAAGTTCACCCGCGCTTACCTTCTTCCACAGGATTTTGCCGAACCCGGCAAAAATTAGGCCCGGCACGGGATGAGCAACCCGTCGCCAATGCTTTCAGCACGCAAAAAGGCGGTGCTCTCCCTCCTCAGCGTCTTCGCCATCGACATGGTGATGATCACCAACCACAGGGGGGCCGCTACCAGGGGATTGACCGCCCCGTTCAATCCCTCGCGATGTTGATCACCGCCCTCAGCCCCTCTTCGGAGAATTTCAGGGTGAAGCCAGCGCGCTCTATCGAATCCAGCAGCTTCGTCACCGGCGCGGTTTCGTCCATTGTTCTGGATGAAATCGCCCTGCCGAGAGTCCCGTGCACCGAGCATCTGGCCCCGAGCCCTTCGCCGTCGGGGAGGTAGCGCCCTCCGGAGGGGCACTGGGGGGAGTACCCCTTGGAGGCGTTTATGATTTCCGCCGCCTTTTCGGGTTCAACGCCCGCCTGCTCCATCAAAAGGCCGGTCAGAAGAAGGTTGCCCCGGCACGCCTTGAGGCTGTCCTCAGCGTGGCCTCGCGCCGTCGTCTCTCCCAGCTCGTCGAAATTTTCCTTGTAGACGGTCAGGCCGATATTTCCGTTACGGTCGGCCGGATCCGGGGAGAAGGTCTTTTTGTCGATCAGGTCTTTGAGTATTTCGTAGCGGGTGGCCACGATGAGGCGGTCGCCGATTATTGACGTAAAGAGCCTGAAGCGGACGAAGCCGAAATCGAAGACGTTGGAATAGACCGCCGTATCGCCGTAATCGTCGAGCCGGTAGGTCTCCGCGACCCGCTGATTAGAAAAATGTCTCGGGTTAAAGGAGTACAGGAATAGATCGGGCAGGGCTTTTCCGGCGGCTACGGGGTCGGTGACTTCGGCGGAGAGGTAGACCGGGAGGTTGAGCGCCGTGACCAGGTAGCCGAGAGTCAGCCTCTCAATGGCCGAACCGCCTCCGCGCATCATCTGCGCGGACATGGAACCGCCGAGTTCGACGAAGGGCCGACCGTCGCATACGTTTAACGAAAATTCGTCGCCGAGCCAGTTGCCGAAAAGAGACAAGGAGCGCAATTCGCTGTTTTCGAGGGATTTCTTTATCTCCTCGACGGCGATGCGCGAGCGCAGGCTCACAACCGTATTTTCCGTCAAATCCGCCAGCGGGAGGTCGCCGTCCTTTTTGCCCGTGAAAGAGACGATCCCGTCGTACCAGGAGTTCTCTATCAGCGGGAGGATCAGCGTTTCGATCCTGAGATCGCCGCCGATCTTCGCGCGTATCGCGATGGGATCGAAATACTGCCGCCAGAAGCGGGAGTAACTCGTCACGAAGTCGCCGTAGAGAAGCGTTTCCTCGGCGGTGGCCTCCTTAATGTCGATCTCCCCTATGGCGGTCATCGAACCGAGCCTGTTGTGTATCGAGCAGACGGGCGCGCCGGTTTGTGCGTCTATCGAATAGCTCCCTCCGTCCGGGCAGACGGGAGAGGTTTCGCCGAGATACTTTTCCGAGGCCAACTGCTCCACCCTCCCGAAGGAGGATTTTTCGATCTTTCTCCAAAGCGCCGCGTTCGAGAGAAGTTCGAGATTGCCCCCGCAGCGAAGCCGCCTCGTCTCCTCTATCTTCCACCTCGGCCCCACGAGATTTCTTATGTGGGCGTCGGAGAGATAGATGAAGATGTCCTCCTCTTCCGCTCCCCTGGCGAAAATAGTCCTTATGTATTTCAGGTCGAGGGCTTCTCCGAGGCTGGGAATCTTCTTCTTTGCGCAAAGCAGCGAGCGGGTCAGGGAATTAAGGCTGGTGGAGACGATGGCGGCGTTTCCAAGCTGGGCGTAAAAGGAGGATACCTCCCCGTCCGGCGTTAGGATGGAAAAAACCTCATGGCCTTCTATACTCCGGGAACTTCTGACCGCTTTTTTCGCCGCCGCAGCTTCCTCGTATTTCGACTCCATATGCCTTTTGAAAACGTCGGGGTTTTTGAGGCCGAAAATCACCGTCAGCGAGGTCCCTTCCCGGAAAAAGGGGTCGCTGCCGGTGAGAGCCACCTCGCCGATGACGCTTGAGCCGAAGAGACGGGAGAGATAAGTCTGCTCGAGGCAGAGCTTTCCTTCAAGTTTTTTGCGCACGTCGTATTCGCGACCTCCCCCTCCTCCGGTCATGGAGAGGAGGTTCCCGCCGCTATCGCGCAAAAGATCTGAAAGCTCAATCTGCTTGTCGTAATTTCTGAAGAGAACGTAGTACTGGTCCTGGGGCACGAACCCGGCCAGGGGCGATTCGGCGGGATTCTTACTTCCCAGCATCTCGGCGAAGGGGTGGGATTTTACCTCGGGTCCTTTCAGCTCTTCGATTGGAACGGATCTTTCGTTCTGGGGCAGAGGACGGCGGTTGCGACCGACCCTGTCGACCAGTCCTCCCAGCTGGAGGCTTTCGTGAATGGCGGCCCCCGAGGAAAAGACGCTGTAAAGGTCGGGGGTTTCCAGAGGGAGGGCCCAGGGTTGAAGCTCGGCGGGCAAGACATCGAGGCCGTAACGGGGAGGCGCGAATTTTTTGAAATAAGAAGCGAAGCTCGAATCGGCGCTGAACCCCGCCCACTCGAATTCCCTTTTCCAGGCCGATCCCCATTCCTTTTTCAGGTCTTCGCTTCCTTCCGCGCCTTTGCCGATCGCAAACGAATAGTCACCTATCTTCGTCCGCTTGTTTTCATCGTTCCAGGCGCAGCCCGCGACCTTTATTCCGGCTTCGCCTTCCCGGCTGAACCTTCCGTAGATGCCCTTAAGGACTTTTTTATAGGCGGGAAGATCGCCCGGCTCTTTTGCGGTCTCGGTCTTCGGAGTAAGCAGGTAGACGTTTTTGGTGCTGGACGTACATTCCAGGACTCTGAAATCGGGCGGAATGACGAGCGGCTCCGGCAGTTCGAGGTAAAAGTACCCCGGCTCGCCGGGCTCACTGTAAATAGAGACCTTCGGCGAGGCGCAGTATGCCTGCGCGGAAAAAAAGGCTATTAAAACCGCTATCGCAAAAGCCTTAAGAACCTTCATACCTCATCCTTACCGCGCGTTAACGCGCTCCACGATGGTCTGGTTTACTTTTCCGGTCGCTTTTCCTGGACAAGGATGTGCCACTTCGGGCGTCTCCAGCTTTCACGGAAGGTCTTTTCGTCAGCGTCGACCGCTTTCTTCGCGTCCTCGTAGCCGTCCAGAAAGGCCACGAGGTCGGTCTGGGGTTTCCCCGCCGCCTTCTCTTCGTCGAACTGCCGCGCGAACTCGTTCGGAGAGGTGATGATCCGCCCCATTACGGTAGATTGCGGAAAAACGACACCGTGAAAATCCTTCGCGGGTTCGTAGGACTTGTAGACCAACTCGGAGCAGACGAGGGCGGAATCGGTAAGGAAATCGAAATTATAGTCGTAAGGGCGTCCCTCGTAGGAGAAGGCGCGCAAGACGGCAAGGGCCTTCTCTTTTTTCGGGAGACGGGGACGCAGGACAGCCACGCTGTCCGCCGTGGCGGAGTGGACGAGGGAAGTTAAGGTAACGCCCTTTTCAATCGCTTCGAGTACGCCGATCAGATAGCCGGACTCGTCTTTCTTGAGGGAGAGTGTGTATGCGGAGGGGAATCTGGTCTTTATCAGCTCTTCAAAGTCGCCGCCGGAAACGCCTTGTTCCTTCACCCACTCCTTAACTTCGTCCGAACCAAAGAATTTTCTTCGATCGTCTGCCGTGCCGATGTAGAGGGCCGCGTGGGTCCAGAAGCCGGGGATGCCTGCGTTCGACATGTACCATTCGCGCCGTTCGAGGAAGATGTCGCCCGGCTCAAGCCTCTCGCCAAGCTCCTGCGCCTGTTCGGCGGTAATCAGGTTTTGGCCGCGGCGGGCGACCTTCATACGGCCCATGGACTTGCTGATATCGGTCTGGACGGGGAGCCAGATGACCTGCCCTACGCCCTTCACGACTTCCAGAGCGTTTTTGGCGGTAAGCTCAAGCCCCTTGCCCTTGCCCAGACTCCATATTCTATCCCGGTCGTCCTTGATCCAACTTCGCTCCGTCAAATCCTGCCCCTTCCGGTTGGGAAGGTCGATGGCGTTAAGCGCCGCGAAGCGGGAGGCGGTGCCGACGTTCAGGAAGCGCAGCTTGAAATCGGCGTAAGAGCCTGCGGGGAGGCCGAGGTCTGGAAGCGTCTCGTTAAAGGCGGTGTCGGCGTAGGGATAGCTTTCCAATTCCTTCAGAAACTCCAGCGACCACCGGTATTGGGCCAGAAAGGCTGCGTAATGGACCTCGAAGGCCGCGTTTTCGTCCCCGGAGGTCGCGCCGTCCATGGAAAAGAAGTACTCGGAGTACTCCTCTTCGATCGTGTCGAGCGCTATCCGGTAATCCAAAAAGCGCCTCCAGACCTGGAGCGCGGCAACCTTGTCGTCTCGGGGAGGAAGGGCCTTTGGATTTTTCGGGTGAAAAATCTCCGGGGTCTTCCTGACGTATTCGACCACGGAGATAAGGCCGTTTCGGAGATTCTCGACCGTCGCGAGGTCGTCCGCGATCTTGTCTCTTGCGGGAACGGCGGCGAAGGAGAGCGAACCGACGAGGCAGAGAACCGCAAAAAGGAAGAGGCGCTTTAGCATCTTTTCATCTCGCAAGGCTGAAGTCTTTCAGTTCGGAGGGGTCTTTGAAAATCCTGATTTTATCTTCCGGGATATCGGAGAAGGCTTTTCTGTAGCGGTCCGAGCCGGGGGCATCGCCGGTCACGTCGCGAATGAAAATCGCCAGCACCTTTTCAGTGACCTTCCTGGCGATCTGTCCGTAGATTTCGGGGTCCTGCTCACCGCTGTCGCCGACGAGGATGAATTTTCGCTCGGGATAGCGTTCAAAGAGGGCGGTGAGCCGGGAGAGCTTGTAGTCCAGGGAGTGGTTCGTAATCTCGATGATCCCGGAAGGGGTAAGGCGGAAGGACTTCAGATATAAGCTTCCCCGGGGAAAACCCTCCGCTTCGAGGAAGGCAAAAAGCGGCTCGTAAAGCTGCCATGGACTCGCCGAAAGGTAGTGAAATCTCGCACCCTCGCTCTCCCACTTGCGGTATGCCGCCGGCATTCCGCCGACGGGGACGAAGGGGCGCAAAAAAGTATTTTCAAAAAGCGCCTCGCGGTTCAAGACGTTTGAAATCTTTATCGTATCGTCGATGTCGGAGACGACGGAGACTCCCCGCGGCTCGACCAGTTGGACAGGGGCGGTGAAGACTCTGCCGTCTCCCCCGTCCGGCTCCGTCCTCGCCTCGGTCCAGCCTTTTTGAGTTTCGCAAAGCTCCACTTCGGGGATTGTGAGAATAAGGTTCACCTGCCCGCCCTCGGAGGAGACGGCGGCCTTTGACTCCTTCTTACAAAGCGAGAGGCTGACCTTCTTGCCCTCCTCGGAGTCCGCCAGAAACCTTATCGCTCTCTGTTTGAAGAGAGTCTCTTCTTCCGGCCTCAGCTCTTTGTCGAACATCTTTTTGGCGAGGTCGAGAAGGAATCCGCGCTTTACCGAATCCTCCTCCGGCTCGAAGATCCAGCCGTGAACCGGAACCTCCCACACGCCGTTCACCAGCGCCGCGTCGGTGGGGTAAAAGAGGGCGGTCTCGTCCGGCTTTAAGGCAAAGGAAGCTTTTGCGAAAAGCAAAAGGGCTAGGGCGCAGATAAGTTTGCGGATAGGGATTTTCATTTTCGGTCATCCTGTCGGACAAGCTTGAATTTCATTGGATTCTACTTATTTTGGTAATTTTTTACAGCTTCAAGTTGTCGCGCATTTTCGCCGTCCTGCCGTTTCGCGGGCCACAGGGAATAGAGGATGAGGAGCGCGCCGAGCGTGGAAAAAGTCAGGTAGTCCGAGGGCCAGCCGAGAAGCCAGTTTTTGTGCCAGGGCACGAACTGCGGGGCCAGCTTCGCGATTCCGTAGGCGGGGTTCAGGGCGAACCAGATGAAATCCTCGGCGATCCAGAAGAGCATCAGACTCCCGAGCGAGCGCGACCAGAGCTTTCGCGCGAATTTTCCGGAAAGAATGAGCGGCGTGTGGAAGACCAGCGCCATGAAGGAGAATATCCACGCATGGTAGCCGGTGAGGGTCCGCCCGCCCCAGAAGAGCCCCAGAAGCACGTGGCCCTCGACCCGCCAGGTGGGGAGGTTCGACGCCCAGCCGTTCGCCCCCTCTATCTGAATCTCCGCCTTGGCGAAGAAAAAGGCGAGGGTCAGCACCCAGAAGAGGTGAAGGAGGCCGCGCAGCACGGCCTCCCTCCTCCTGGTGGGTTTCAAAGGACCGCCTCCAGGGCGCTCCTTGCTGCCTCCGGCCTTCCGAGCGCAAGCGCGTTTCGCCGCAATGCCGTTATCCGCTCACGATCACCGAGGAGGAGCCGCACCCTGTACTCAAGGCCCGCTACGTCATGCGCCTTCAGAGCCGCGCCGTTTTCCATCAGGTATTCGGCGTTCCGCTCCTCCTGGCCCGGTATCGGCGATACGACGATCATCCCCAGCCCCATGGCCAGGCACTCCGAGGAGGTAAGACCGCCGGGTTTCGTTATGGCGATGTCGCTGGCCGCCATCACTCGCTCGATGGTGGTCGTGAAACCCATAGGAAAGAGCTTGCCGGGATACCTTTTCGCCAGTTCCCGGAGGCCGGAGTGCAGCACCTCGTTTCTCCCGGCTATCGCGACGACCTGAAAATCTCCCTCGACGTCGAGCACCCTCTTCGCGAGGCCGTCTATCCCCCCTATGCCCGCCCCGCCCGACATCATCAGAAAGGTGGTCTTTCCGGGCGAGAGGCCGAGCTCTTTTCGGCACTCGTCCTTTGAAAGGGTCTCCGAGAAGACGGGCATTAAAGGAATGCCGGTGACCCTGACCGCCGAGGGGTCGATCCCCATAGCCGCCATCCTGAAGGCGACCTCGCCGTTGGCGGCGAAGTAACCCCTCATGTGTTTTTGTATCCAGAGGGAGTGGACGTCGAAGTCGGTTACCGCCACCCACACCGGCAGATTCAGTTCTTCGCGCCCGAGGAGCCTTGAAAGGAGCTGCGCAGGCATGAAATGGGTGGCTATGATCGCGTCGGGCTTCAGTTGTTCGATGAGCTTTTCGAGCTTTTTAGTGTTCAGCCTCTCGACGGCGTACTGGAGGCGGCGTAGCTTTGAATCGCTCCGCGTGTGGTTGGTCTTTTCATAGAAGTAACCCCAGAGGGCGGGGTGGCGCTCTACCAGCTTCAGGTACCCCTCTCCATAACTTTTTTTGAAGAGGGAGGGGACCAGGTCGAGGAGGTCGAGGTGTATGGTCTCTACCCCCTCGAAGTATTTTTCTCCCGCCGCGCAAAGAGCTTGCGCCGCCCTGACGTGGCCCGCGCCCGCGGATACGCTTATCGATAAAATCCTTTTAGAGTTGCGCATTGCACGCCTCCCTTTCCTCACGAAAACCGCCGTGAAATGAGTCTTCGTCCAATCGGCGGAAATTTATTCTGCGCCGGATTAAACGGCTTTGGAAGAGCCTTTTCCCTCCCTTTGCCCCTTGCCCTCCTTCGGGAGCCGCAGCATGCGGGAAGGGTCGGCCAGGGTGGAGAGATCGAGGCCGAGCCCCTCCTTTATGGCGAGATCCCGGTCCCAGGGGTTTTCAATCCTGGAGAGGCGGACCATCAGGGGAGGAGAGAGGCGGAAGGGAAAGGCGAAGGGGGTTACGGCGGCGGTGTTCGCGAGAGGCATGTCGGTCCCGTAGAGGAGCCGGCCCCTTAGCGCGCCAGCCTTTGTGATCCGCCCGAAATTGCCGAGGGCGTTGATCTGCGTAGAAGCCGATATGTCTCCGTAAAGGTTCGGGAACTCCCGGCAGAGGGAAATGAAGCGGTTTAGGCTTTTTTCTGCACGGTATTTTCCGTTTCCGCCGCAGTGCGCCGCGATGACGGTGAGGCCGATGGTGAGAGGGAGCCTCAGGCGCTCCGGGTCGCCGAACTCGTCGGCGTGGACGGTGAAAGAGCGCTCGGTCCCGGTGTGAGACAGCAGGGGAAGACCAACCCGCTTCATGGCGAGGTAAAAGGGAATGTGGCGCTCGTCGGAGGGGTCGATCCTCTGGATGTTCGGGAGCCATTTTATCAGCACCGCTCCTTCCTCCGACGCCTTGTGGAGGCGGCAGAGGGCGTCGCGGCGGAGGGGGTTTATGCTGGCTCCGAAGAAAAACCCCTCGTTCTCCCGGACGCATCTGGCGACGAATTCGTTGGGCACGTAGGCTTCGGTCCTTGCTCCGTCGAGGTTGCCCGCTCCGTCCATGACGCCGTCAAGAGCGAGGAGCACCGCTTTTCCCACCCTCTCGGAGCGGGAGAGCGTTTCGGACAGCCGCTTCACCGAGAAATCGTCGCCCTCGCGCTCCAGGTCGGGTCCGGTTGCACCAAGAGCTCTGAGATAGGCGCGGAATTTATAGCTCTTTCGCAGCCGGTGCGAGATGAAGCATCCGCTTTCGCCCGCGCCGGTTCCGCCGGTGTGGCAGTGGATATCGATCAGCTTCTTATTCCCTGGCATCGATGAAGTCTCCTCCGATAGTTGTCCTGTGTCGCTGTTAACTGTGTTTGCAGGGAGCGTGCCGGGGGAAGGGATTTCAAATAGCGTGGGATTTAAAGGGGTTTTAATGAAAGCTCCGGAATATCGCGTGTCATGGCGCCAATAAATTGACAAAATATGCATACACGTAATACATTATACGCATGAAAAACGTCAAAATCACTTCGGAGGACTGGGGGTTTTTCGAGGATGTCTCCAGGGCGGCCTTCGCCAACCCCTTCGGGAGGGCGAGGGGCGACCTCGACCTCCGCATCGGGGGCGCTTCGCCGGAAATACCCTCCGGCGCCATCCTTGGGGCGGCCCTGGCGAAAATCGAAGAGAAAGCGGCGGGTTTCGGCGCAAAGGGGGGCACACAGCCGGGGCGCTACGAGGGCAGGCGGGGAGAGATTCTGCGCGACGTAGTGCTATTCCACCTATTCCACAAGTACATAGCCGAGTTTGACAGCCTCATAAGAGAGCAGGAAAAAAAGGGGAGTGTTTTGGTCCCCGCGCCTTTCGCCGAAAGGGCGTTGAAAGAGATAGAAAATTTCGGTTTCACGCCTCCCGTGGCGCTCAAGGTCTTCGCCTTCTTCTATCAACTGAGAAGGGGGTTCTACTTCATCAGGAACGGCCTCGTGGGAAGCTCTCCCGCCATGGCGGACCTTAGGATGCATCTTTGGAACGTTGTGTTCACCTGCGATATAAGATGGTTTGAGGAGCGCTTCTGGGAGAGGATGGAGGAGTTCACTATCCTCCTCGTGGGCGAAACGGGAACCGGCAAGGGGGCTGCGGCGGCGGCGATAGGGAAATCGGGGTTCATCCCCTACAATCCGTCGAAAAACTCCTTCACCGAGAGTTTCGCGAGCAATTTCGTCTCGATAAACCTCTCGCAGTACTCCGAAGGGCTGATCGAGTCGGAGCTTTTCGGCCACAAGAAGGGTTCTTTCACCGGGGCGATCGGCGACCACGAGGGCCTTTTCTCCCGGTGCGCCCCCCACGGCACGATCTTCATCGACGAAATCGGCGATATCGGCGTTTCAATCCAGATAAAGCTCCTCCAGGTTTTGCAGGACAGGGTCTTTTTCCCCGTAGGGAGCCACTCTCCGAAGAGCTTCCGGGGAAGGGTCGTCGCCGCGACCAACCGTCCGCTTCAAAAGCTCAGGCGTGAAGGCAAATTCCGGGAAGACCTCTACTACCGCATCTCCTCCGACGTAATAGCGCTGCCGCCCCTCCGGGAGAGGCTGCGCGAGGAGCCGGGGGAACTCGACCTCCTGCTGGAGAGCATACTCAAGAGGCTGTCCGGGGAGATCGCGCCGGAGGTGAGGGATTTTGTAAAGAGCGCCATTCTGCGGGACGCGGGAGAAAGTTACGGGTGGCCGGGCAACGTGCGCGAACTGGAACAGGCCGTAAAACGCATCATCCTCACCGGCCGCTACCAGCCCCAGCCTTCCGCGGAAGACGAAGGAGGTTATCCCGGTTCGATTGAAGCGAAGTTGAGGGGAGGGAAATTGACCGCCGACGAGGTGGTGGAACTCTACACCGCAATGCTCTACGAAAGGTTCGGCTCATACGAAGAGGTGGCCAGGAGAGCGGGGATAGACCGGAGGACCGCCAAAAAGCATATCCTCAAGGGGAGGGGCAGGGATGATTTCAAGGGGTAAGGTTGTCTGGCTCTTGTTGGCGTTATGCGCTTTGGGCGTTCTCGGATACGGCTACTGGAAGTACGCAATACCCACACACCGTGTCCGGATAAATTCCGAGCTTGTCATGCTGGGCGACTTGAACGGTGACGGGCGATGGGGCTCCGAAGACGCGGTGTTGCTCGATCAATTTTCAAGCAATTTCGCCCTTGCGCCGGACAAGACGGCTTGTCTCATCGACATGAACCAGAACGGTCTCGTCGATGTCGAAGATTCGACGATCATACGCGCGCTGGTAAACTCCGGCGGAGACCCCTATGCGGCCGAGGAAAGCGCCCTTTCAAGGAGGGAGCCCTTTCCCCGCCCGAGAGAACTCTACCGCTATGTCTCGACGGATGAATACCGGATCAGGCCGCTTTTCGCCCTGCCTTATGCTTTCGACCGCGACCCCTCCCTCGTTTGGCTTTCGGGGACCGCGCCCAAGACCGGCTCAGGCTCTTACGCCGGGACGCTCGACGCCGCGATTTACAGCGAGGCCGCAAGGTTTGAACAGGGCTGGCTAAAGCGCAGACCGGGCCTTTTGCCCATCGAGAAGGAATACGCGGCGGGAAAGATCGCGAAAGCTAAAGCACTCTTCGAGGCGGGAGAAAAATTCGAGCTTCTTTTGACGTTGATGGAGCTGTCGGAAGACGCCGAGACCCTCACCGTGCGAGGACAGCCCGGGTTTTCGGTGAAACTCCTGGCTTTTCGAGACCATCTTCGGGAGATTCTCGGCTCGCGGACGTATGCGGGTTTCAAGGAGGGGAAGAACGGTTGGGAAGATGTTCTGAAGGCGGTCTCCGGCTATCTCGCCTCGGACCTCGGACTTGGCTACGACTTCAACGGCCTCCCCCCGCCGAGGGACCTGGCCAATCTGGAAAACTACCTTCAGCGCGCGGAATGGCAGTATTACAAAAGCACCGCGAGCGAGGACGATTTCAGGGCGCTCATAAACTACGCCCAGCATGATCCCCGCTACCTGAGAGCCGTTTCCAGGACGAGCAAAAGGCACATGGACCCGAAGGTCGAAAACCACAACCTGCCGATGGTCCTGCTCTTCAGGGAAGCGCTTCGCATCGAGGGAGGTGATAAGAAGAAGGCGGTAGGGCTTCTCGACGAGGCGATACGCATCCCCTTCGCCTGGGTAAAATCCATCCCTAAAGAGTCGCTGCCTGCCTCGCTCGCCCTCGACAATTTCCTGTTGCCCGGCAACAAGGAGGACGGAGCGGACAAAAGCCGCCACTGGAACGTCTTCGGCGGCATCTGCGTCTACAAGTCCCCCCATGAATCCCTCGATCTGGCCCTCCGCCGCGAAACGCAGGATTTGCGCAACGACAATTACTCGGAAGAGGCGATGCGCGAATTCTTTCGCGACATGATAGCGAACCTGAACGGCATGTACCACGTCATGTCCGTCAATCCGGATTTGCTTTCCACTGGGATGCGGTAACTCCCTGTTCCTCGATACGCTCGCCTCGCCGGTTTCGACCAATTTGTCTGGGGGCGAAAGCTCCGGAGTCGAGCTAAAAGCAGTCTGCGGCCCCTGAGACAAAGGCGAGCCGGTTGTCACCATCATGAAGCCCGAAGAGGCTGAGGGGCGCGGCAATGAACTCTACAATCCAGGTCGCCCTCTTACGTTTTCCCTCCATTTTTCGATACAACCCTTGAGGACGCCAAGAACCGAGTGGAACAACTTGACTTGACCGGTACTATTTTGCGGGAGGGTTACAGGGGCAGTCTGAAAGCATGTTTTTTATATTTGCAACTTGCGCCATTTTGAGCGGTATCATAGCATGAAAAATAATTGTCTCTCTTTCGTGGTGATGAATTATTTCACATTTTCGCCAACGTGGATTTTGGCTGTGTAATTTGGGTGGTGGGCCAACGTTTTCAGCCCGCATCCAGACAGACCATGGAAAGAGATTCGGCACCCTTATCGGCAACAAGGGTTAAGCCAAAATAAAGGGCCATATGCTGTATAAATAGTTGCATTTGGAATAATTTTTATTCGGCAGGGTAAAATGATATTCAAGGTCGATTTTAGCGGTCCTCGAAAGGGTGCGCTTTCCCTTGTTGCAACCTTTTTAAATGCCGTCACCAGAGTTTTATTTTTGATTGGCGTATGCATTATCGTGCATTTGCCCGCACCTTCTTTCGCTTTTCCCTCTGATTGCCGGATTCTTCCCGAGTCGCTTTCGCGCGACACGCTACTTATCGATATACGTTCTTCCGGAGATTTCTCGGAAGGGCATATCGCAGATGCCCTGAACATCCCCCTTTACTCGGTAAAGACCAAGACCTTCCTTAAGGGCAAGAAATTTGCCCTTATCGGAGAAGGTTATGATTTTGCGCAACTTATGGATTTATGTTCAGAACTTAGGGACCTAGGGTACCCGGGTGCCGGAGTCCTTGAGGGAGGCGCCGCCGCCTGGTATGGCAAAGTGGTCGAGGAGAAAGGAAAACCCAAGGGTGGAGGCAATGGTTTTTTTATTTCCTCAAAAGATTACTTTTTGAATGAGACACAAAAAGGATGGCTTGCCGTGGGAGTTGGCGTGGATGCCAACGAGGCCAAGTGTCCATTACCCGATTCCATAGTTGCCGACCACGGAAATCCCGATGCTTTGCCGGATGCGATATCGGCCCGTGCCGACAATGGATTTGTAGTAATCACGGTCTTCGACAGCGACGGCGCCTACAATGCGGAAAAACTTTCGGTTGTCGTAAACGCGGTAAAAAAAAGTGGAGTCAGGGCTTCCGTCTTTGCTGTCGAAGGAGGGCTCAAGGCAATAAAAAGTTACAATGCCTTAAGGAGCGTGGGAGGCGGTGAATCACAGCAAATAAGCATTATCTCGTCACAAAATTCCGGTTCTCCATTCATTAGAAGCGGATGCGGCTCATGCCAGTGAGAATGCTTTGCCTGATCGCTGCTTGTGTGAGCATGCTGGCCGCTTCGGCGCAGTGCCGTGATCATCTCTTCGAGCCCGAAAAAATATCCACCGATTACCCTATGAGAAGAAATCTTCATTATTCGCTTACCCTTGAGAACTTAAGCTCCGAAACCGCTACGGGCGTTGATTTTTGGGTCCATGCCCCGGTGCGAAAAACCCCCTCGCAAAAGTGCCTCACGGTCGTCTCCTCCGAGCCTGCCGACCTTATAGCCGATGAATTTGGCGATCAGGTTTTGCATTTCAATTTCCCCTCCATTCCGCCTTTCGGCACAAAAATAATTCAGATTCGCGCGGAAATGGCCTTGAACGAAACCCCTTGGGCGGCCGAACTGCCGAAAAAAGATCTTTTTTTGACGTCGGAGCCGATGATCGAGAGCGGCAACCCGGAAATCATAAAAGCCGCTTTGGAACTAAGCGCTAAAAGCGAGCCTGAAACCGCAAAGGCTTTGAGCAAATGGGTTTCAGCCTCCATCGCCTACTCCGGGTATGCCGAAAAGGACAGGGGTGCGTTATACGCGCTTCGGAACAGGAAGGGTGATTGCACCGAATATGCGACGCTTTTCGTTGCGTTATGCCGCGCCCTGAAAATTCCGGCGCGTGTGGTTTCGGGTTACGTATACGCAGAAGACTCTATAGTCGAACCCGAAAATTTTCATAACTGGGCGGAAGTCTACCTCGATGGCGGCTGGGTGACGGTGGACCCGCAGAAGAAAATATTCAATGGCCGCTCATCCGATTTTATCGCGTTTTCACTCGCGCCTTTCGGCAACGAAAACTCACCCCTGAAGGGTGAGCATCGGTTCTGGTGCAGCGAGAAAGACATAAAAATAAAATTCAACTGAAGATAGTTTCTATGGGGTGTGAATCCCGGGGGTTCCAATGAGGCAGGGTATCATGAGTTCGATCAAGAATTTCATTTTGACTCTAGCTCTGGCGGTTGCTTTCCTGTTGTCGCCATACAAGTGCAACGCCACCGACGTCTCGGGCGTTATATCTTCAAACGCGACCTGGACCAAGGCCAACAGCCCCTACATAGTCAAAGGGAACGTTTCCGTGTACAAATCCGGAAGTCTTGTGACGCTGACGATAGAGCCGGGGGTAGAGGTGAGGTTCGTCTCGGGGACGGGGCTGACCTTCGGATCGACTTCAGCATCGTACTACGGCCGTCTCATAGCCGACGGCACCCCTGAAGAACCGATAATTTTTACCTCCGCTTCGATTAATCCGGCGCCGGGGGAGTGGGGGCCGATTACCTTCAACAACCTGTATCAGTCAAATCCGCTGCACGGCTCATCTATTAAAAACGCCGGCATCAGCTATGGGAATCAGTCCGGTTACTGGGGCAGCATCAACGTTCAAAATAATGCCCTGTTGAATCTGGAAAACGTCACGGTCGAAAACGCCATAGCCGACGGCATGAGCATCCACGATGGCGGAAAGGCTACGGTAACCAACTGCACGTTCAGCCAAAACGCCGCGGATGGCATCGAGGTTATTACGCCAAGCACCCTCACGGTTTCCGGTAGCCGCTTTTTAAATAACGGCGGGGCCGGGCTCGATATGCAGGCGGGAGCCGTCGTAACCGGTTGTGAATTTTCCGGCAACGGCGCAAGCGCGATAAGCATGGCGGCAGGCAAGCTTGGAACCGGTTCAGCTTTTTCAAACAATACCTTTACCGCTCCGGGAGACTTCGTACGGCTCTACGCAGTAACCGGCGAACATATCAGCCAAAACGAATACTGGGCCAACCCCGGCATTCCCTACAAAGTCACGGTTCCCGTGGCGGTTTACGGCAGTTCCGGGGCCGTTCCTCCGGTTCTGACGCTTGAGCCCGGTCTTGAAATGCGTTTTGAGGTCAACACCGGAATTACGGTTGGCTTATCTTCCTCTTCCTATTATGGAGCGCTTAAGGCGGAGGGAGAGGCAACTAAACCCATAGTCTTCACGTCGAGCAATCCCGCGCCTTCCGCCGGAACCTGGTCCGGACTCGCTTTCAACAGGGACCCTTCGGGGGCGAATTCGACAATACGAAACGCTCAGATTAAATACGCCGTAGACGGCATAAAAACCTCTAATTCCGACCTTTCGATAAACTACAGCGACATCGTCTTTTGCAGCGGTTACGGCGTCAACAATACAACCCCTGCAAAACCGATCGACGCGACCAACAACTGGTGGGGTGACTCAAGCGGCCCTTATCATGCGACGACAAATATTTCTGGAACCGGATGCAAAGTCACAAATGAGGTTCTTTACAACCCCTGGCTGGGCGGAACTTCAATCGCGCCGCTAAAGCCATCCGGCGTTTCGCTGACTCCCGGGGACGGTATATTGACCCTTGCCTGGTCTGCTAACCCGGATACCGGCGTGGAGGGCCACAACGTCTACCGCAGTCTGACCTCAGGCGGCGATTACGTAAAAGTCGGCAATCTTTTAGTTGAGCAGAACTTCGCTGATACCGACGTAGTCAACGGGACCACATATTATTATGTAGTCACCGCCCAAAACTCTCAGGGTATGGAGAGCGTCTATTCAAATGAAGTGAGCGACCATCCCCGAACCGATTTGACGCCGCCTTCGACGCCTGTTGCTGCAGCTTTGCCGCAATACACGAATCAGCCGTCCATTACAATTTCAGGCTCCAAAGACGCCGGTTCGTCGATTTTAGCCAACGGCGTTGTCGTCGTCCCCCTGGACGCCGAAACCACCTGGTCCTTTGTGAAAACTCTTTCACCGGGCCAGAATCAGCTGGTTCTGACCTCCGCCGATTTCGATGGGAATACTTCCGCGCCTTTGAGTGCGACGGTTGTCCTTGATTCGGCGGCGCCTGGCTTAGTCAGTTCCGCTCCCGCAAGCGGGGCTCTCCTCGGCGATGCAGTTTCTGCCGTATCTCTGGTTTTCTCCGATTCCGGGTCGGGAATCGATGAGAGTGGTACAATTGCATCGGCTGCCGTTGTAGCGACGCCTGCCGGAACGGCCGTGCCGGGGGACTGGAGTTCTACGGGCGAAGGACAAGTGGCCTTCACGCCGGCTTCACCGCTTATGGACGGCGGTTACGGAGTTTCCCTGACTTCGTTCGACAACGCCGGGAACCAAAAGGCGGCTTATCTGCAATTCATCGTAGACACCCTTCCTCCCTCCGTTCCGGCGCTCGCCGCTACTCCCGCAATTACCAATAACATAAATCTTACACTCTCAGGATCGAAAGACCCTCAGTCGTCGATCTGGATAAACGGCGTACAAAAGGTGGCTTTGAACAGCTCGGCCACGTGGAATGTTAGCTATGTGCTTGCCACGGGAGTGAACGCTTTCATCGTCGAAGCCATGGACGCGGCCGGAAACGTGAGCGAAAGCGTGACCGTGACCATTCTATTCGACAACACGGCGCCTCCGCAGGTTGAGTTCTCAGCCAACGGCGCCGGATCGGGAACCGAGGCGGTCCTCAGCTGGAGTGCTTACGACGAGCAACTGCACGGCGACATTTTAAGGTACGACATCTATTCGCAAACTCAATCGTTTACGTCGATAGAAGGTCAATCGCCGGTCAAGTCCGTTGCCGCCGGTACAAAACAAGCGACGGTGAGCGGGCTTTCGAGAGGGGGGACGTATTTCTTCGCGGTAGTCGCCGTGGATCAGTCTCTCAATTTAAATCCCGCGGTTATCCCGGTGCAGGTCTCATTGTCGGACGTAAAACCGGCGGAAGACGTGACGAATCTTGCCGTCACCAGCCTTGACGGAGCCCTGCTTTACCGGTGGTCCTCTTCGGCGAACGCTGACGGCGACCTTGCCGGCTACAGAGTGGTTTTCAACGGAACCACTACCGATATCGGAGCATTGGATACGGAATTTGCCCCCGTCGGTCTCGAACAGGCCAAGGCCTATGATTTCAATATCTCCACCGTCGACAATGACGGCAACCACAGCTCGGGACGTTCCCTTCAAGGCGTAACCCTTCTGCAAAATCCAATGACGGTCTCCGCCGAGCCCTTCAGCGGCTACGCAAATGTGACGTGGAGCGCGGTTTCTCCGGCGAGTCTGGTTAAAAAGTATAATGTCTATTTAAGCGATGCCGACATTACGACCCTTTCAGGCCTTACGCCTCGCCTCGGCACTACGGCCACGAACGCGAAAATAACGGGGCTTACAAACAACAGAACATATTATATCGCCGTGACGGTTGTTAATGATTCCAACGGCGAGCGCCGCGATACTTTCCCCAAAACTTCGGTAACGCCCGTTCCGGACACCGCGGGTCCTTCAATAACGTCGGTAAAGCTCAACGGAAACAACCTCACCGGCGGTGAAACGGTATCCGCCCCTGGCACCTTCACCGTTGCCGCCACGGATCCGTCAGGCGTCAGCAGGGTGGAGTTTGTGGTTGACGGACAGGTGCGCGCCACAGACACCGGTTCGCCGTATTCTTTTCCCTGGAACGTCGTCAACGAAACCGACGGCAATCACAACGTTCAGTTCATCGTACACGACACCCTTGGCAATTCGACTCCTTCCGCGACTTATGCTCTCAACGTGGCCCTTTCTGTCCCGCCGCCGCCGACGTTGAATGCCGCCGCGACCCCGACAAACCACAAGACAATTTCAATTACGGGCACCGCCGACAAGTATTCAACGGTCTCAATTTACATCGGAGGGCAGCAAAAGGTAACCGGTGTTGCGGTTGCTTCTTCCGGCGGCTTTTCAGCGAACGCAGACCTCACGGAAGGCGCAAACCAGATCAGCGCAAGTGCGTCTAACCGCGCCGGCGAGAGCTCGATGAGCAACGGCATTAACGTTTTGCTGGATACCTCTTTGCCGTATCCGCCCTCCAATCTCACCGCCGAAGCAAAAGAAGGCGGCACGATAAGGCTTGCGTGGTCTGAACCATCGGAAACAGCCATCAAGGGCTATCGGATTTATGCCTCAAACGCCGCTTTCAGTTCAGTTTCGCAAGCAACGCTTATAAATACCTCACTTGTAACGTCGAAAACATACAACGCCTTGCGCAACGACGGACGTTGGTACTTCCGTGTTGCAACCGTCGATAATGCCTTGAACGAAAGCGAACTCTCAAACGAAGCATATGCTGTGGCCGATTCAATCATGCCGAGCGCCGCTATCGAATATTTTTTTCAGCCGGGTAAACATGACGTTGCATCAGGGAGGACGACTGTCGGACCTGTAAATGTGAAGGTTGCGGCTTCCGAGGAACTTTTAACAACACCTTTTCTCTCCATTACTCCTTCCGGCGGATTGCCTATTTCAATAGAACTGAGAAAGACAGGAGAATTGGTTTACGAGGGTTATTTCAACATATCCGGAACAACTCCTTCAGGCGTTGCGACGGCGGTGTTTTCGGCAAGAGATGCAGCCGGAAACCGTGGAACCAATTTAACCGGCGGCGCGACAATAACCATTGATACGTCCGGCCCGGCAGTCACGGCCCTTGGCCTTTCGCCTCAAAGTCCGATAAAGAACGAAGAATCCAATCCGGCTTCGGTGCATGTAACCATGGTTCTAGACGAACCCGCCGCAGCCGGAAGTCCGGTTATGAAGTATTCCCTTTCCGGCAATCCGCAAGCACAAACGCAGATCGGCCTCGACGAAACCGCTGCGCTGAATAAAAGAGAATGGGAAGGCAGCTTCATCCTTCCTGCAAACGCGGGAATCGCCGGACCGGAATCCCTGACCTTCAGCTTCTCGGCGACAGATGATCTTGGGAATGCCGGAGATAAAATCGGGTCCCAAAACTCCTTTCAGATTTATCAGGGCGAACTGCCTCCTCTGGACGCCCCTTCAGGCCTTGCAGGCAAATCCTTGCCGGGCGGTGTTGCGCACATTACCTGGAATTCGGTTTCTGGCGCGGCGGATTATGTCGTTTATAGAAAAGGACCGGATAGCGCTGGTGGATTCATTGAAATCGCAAGAACTTCAGGCGAGCTAGTGCATAACGACCATCCGTCGAGTGAAGGTCAGTATTTCTATACAGTGTCCAGTCTCCGAAACGCCAACGGGCAGGAATCGATAAGCGGGCAAAGTCAGGCCGTTTCGGTATATTCAGACGCCACTCCCCCCGCGGCACCGCAAAACCTCTTGCTTGTGCTTGTGGGCGCAGGCGTAAGCGCTTCCTGGGAGGCCGTAGCCGAGGAACCGGTAAGCTACAATGTATACAGAACCGAGGACCAGGGGCAGTTTTTGACTCCAATCCTGTCAGCCGTCAAAACTCCCTCAGCGATAGACACTGCGCCTTCTCCGGCCCAGCATATGTACGCAGTCACTGCGGTTGACACAGCGGGTAACGAGTCGGCCTTTTCGCCAGGCGTACGAATAAATTTCCAACTCCTCCCCGTTGCTGCGTTGGCGGTTCGCCAAGTCGACAATGCGCTGCCCGTGCTCTCGTGGAGCCATACGACGAATGGGCTTAACTACGATGTTTACGTTGAGCCGAATCTCTCAAATCCCGTCAACGGCGCTCCTTTGACACAAGCCTATTATGAAGACACCGGATATGCGGGCAACGAACGAATCTACATAGTAAAAGCCGATGACGGGTTTGAAGAAAGCCTTGGACGCGGCGTTACCCTGCCCGAGCTTGTCATAAACCGAAGTATGGACTCCACGATTAAGCGCGGGGTCATGAACAGACTCGACTATGAAATCACGAACAACGGCGTCACTGACCTCTCGGGTTTGAGGGTAAAAATTCTGTTGGGCGCGGTTAGCCATGTCTCCTCACCTGTCGAAATTGGCGCAGGACAGACGGCGGTTGTTCCGGTTGTAGTTGGCGGATATGAGGATTTGCCTGATTTGGCAGATTTGACCACAACGGTGGAGATCATCCCCGAGACAGGCGAGAAGACAGAAATCGTCCGTAATGAGCAGATCGCGGTAGGCAACGGCAAACCCGTTATCACCCTGACAAATGATGAACCGGTTCGCGGCGGAGCTGTCAGCGTCAGCTTCACGATTGAAAATCCGGGCAAGGAAGAGTTTGAGATCGTTACTGCTTCAGGGACAACGAGCGAAATATGGGTTGAACTTCTTGACGCCGATGGCAACGTTCTTTCGGCGAAGCCTTATATCCAGAAGCTGGGGGCCAACGTCATATCTATCGCTTCCGGCACGGTGGCCCGTATCCCCGGAGGGGGATCATTTATCTCTGCGCCACTCGATCTCCCGGTGCCCACAGGCGCTCCCGATTCGCTGACTTTGAGGCTCAGGGTTGAAAATCTTCATTACCATTCAGGCGGTTTCGACCACGTCCA
This sequence comes from bacterium, assembly GCA_004322275.1. NCBI lineage: Bacteria > bacterium. Next base: position 4,111 of record SCTA01000005.1, on the reverse strand, counting down.
AATAGATGGAGTGACAACGACCCGGCAGATAACCCTTGTGGACACCTCCTACTACGGAACGGTCACCCAGGTGACGCCTCAGTCTTCCAACGGCGGTCAGGACATAACAATTACCGGCAAGGCTTTTGCGCGCTCCGATAACCAGCCGCTGGCGAATGTTCCGCTGACGGTAATCGTGACGGTCAAGGGGTTTGAGCGGAAGTACGGCGTATATTCAGACGAAAACGGAGATTTTTCGCAGATTTTTAAGCCGCTGCCGGATGAGTCGGGAGTCTACAGCGTCTGTGCTGTGCATCCCGACTTGTTTGACAGGCCATCACAGGCCAGCTTCACCATAGGAAACCTTTCGATAAACCCTGCAACGATAACGTTAAAAACCCCCAGAAATTTTGAACAAAAAATACCAATTACAGTCATTGCCGGTGAGGGTACTACTGCGTCCAACCTTCGCATTGTTTACGATGCTGCCGATCAAACCGGCGGAACCCTCCCTGCGGGTGTTTCCATTGAGCCCGTCAATTCCCTGGCCTCGCTTCTCCCGAACCAGAAATCCGTTCTGGAGTTTAAATTCTGGGGCGACAACACAGCCGCAGCCTCGGGAGTTGCGGTCCTGAAAGTAGTTAGCGATGAAGAGGTATGGGGAAAGGTAACCATTAACTACCATCTGACTGCCGCTGCACCAGTTTTGTCATTTATGCCTAACTATGTTGACACAGGAGTCCGTCAGGGAGAAGTTATAACCGAAACGGTAACGCTGGAGAACAAGGGATACGCAAGTTTCGTCAACGTATCTTTGTCGCTTGTCGATGCCGAGGGCAATGTCGCGCCGGGATGGATGTTACTCAACGCGCAAAAAAATCCGGTCGAACTGGCGGTAGGAGAAAAAATCGAAGTTCCGATAACCTTTGCCCCTCCATCGAGCCTTTTCGAGGGGGTTTATTCATACAAGCTCAGGGTTTCCAGTTCAAACGCCCCCCAAGTGGATATCAACCTTTTCATCACCGTCACTCAGTCAGGCAACGGGAATGCGCTCTTCAAGGTCGAGGATATCTACACGGGCACGACCGATGAGTCTAACAACGTCGTTCAGGGGGTCGGAGGCGCTAAAATTTACCTCCAGAATGAGTTGGCTTATCTGCAAACGTTCACCGTCAACACCGATGCCACGGGCGAAGCTTTGTTTACCGCCATCCCTGCCGGTCAGTACAAATACCGCGCGTCCGCACCCGACCACGAAGAGGTTGTCGGTCGCATCTGGGTAAAACCCGGAGTTACCGCCAACGAAAAGGTATTCCTGAAAAACAACCTCATCACGGTTGAATGGTCGGTTGTCCCAACCCTCATTGAAGACGAGTACGAAATAGTCCTCCATACCACCTTTCAGACAAACGTCCCGGCTGCGGTTGTAACCTTCAACCCCACCTATATCGGTTTGCCCGAGATGAAAAAGGGCGACGTGTACCAAGGGGAACTGGAGATTACCAATCAGGGGCTGATAAACGCCAAGAATGCGGTTTTCACGAAGCCGGACGGAAAGGCTTATTACAGTTTCGAGCTTTTAACCGGCATCCCGTCAGTCATCGCCGCCAAAACCACGATACATGTTCCGTTTAAAGTCGTCGCTCTGATTGATTTCGTATCGACCGGCGGAGGAGGAGGCGGCGGATGCTCAGGCGCGCCCAGATCGAGCGGCGATCTGGACTACGATTACGAGTGCGCCAACGGCGGCACCTCAAGCGGCAGCTCCTCGGTGGGGGTAGGCTCAGGCAACATAGGTTCCTGCGGCGACAGCCCTGGTTGGGGCGGCGGTGGCGGCGGCGGTGGCGGAATGCTTTGGGGGGACGATTCCAGTAAAGGGGGATCAACATCGTCAAGCCCTTCGGCAGGGGCGATAAGCGAGGAATTGTGTGAATTGCCACCACCTCAGAGCGATTCTTGTGACAGGGCAGGAAGCCCAGGATCTGGAGACCGAGGTTCTCCCTGCAATCCCCGCTCCGACGGAAATGATACGGCAGGGCGCTGTATAACGACAGGCTCGGGCATTGACATGGGCTCGCGCAAGTATTACGACAGGACCACCGATCTCAAGGTTAAAGTTCCCGGTGGTTTCGTTGAGTTTACTCGTCGTGCTTCGGGTTTTGACATCCTCTCAAATAAAATCATGGATTTCAGTTGGACATGTGGCTCAACGGGCGGTGGATATCAGGGGTTTTTATACCCTTCAGCAAGGGCCTCCAGTAGTGTTGGTGCAGTAGGTAGTTCCTCGTCATCGACCAACATTAACATGGAAGTGAATTGCGATATTAATTTGCGGGGAGAAAAATATAGATATAACAGCGCAAATACAATAGCAACCGGCGAGAATGGGGTTATATATCGTCTTAGCGAGTCCAGAGGTTATCGCTGGGAAGATAAAAAGGGAAATTGGGTAATGTATTATCCGGACGGTTGGATGAAGTCGTTCGGTTATAACTATGTGGTGCTGGGCAACATCGAATACATTCATCCAGACTTCTATTCAAAGAAAAGGCCCGTTCGTATAAAGGATGCTAACGATAATGTCCTTATAGATATATTCTACTACGACGATGACAACAATTACATCGTGAGAGCGGCGGATTACACGGGCAGAGAGGTTCTGTATACCTATACCCTCAATGGTTTAGGCAAACCGGATCGCCTTGAGACCGTGACCGACGTTCTCGGCAACGTCACCCGTTACGAATACCCGGAGAATGAGCCCGGCACAATAAGAACGACAGGCCCCGGAGATTATTCGGTGACGGTGAAGCAATCCCCCAATTACGTTTCCGTTTCTCATGCGGGCGGGCAAACGGATTCCACGCTTTACAAGGCGGAAAACGGAAAAATGAGGGTGGAGCATCAAACGGCTTCAGGGGCGAAAAAAATATCCTATCTGGATTTAGCCGGCCGTATGCTCAGCCAGGACGTCAACGGCAAAAGAGTCAAAACCATCGCGAGAAGCGGAAGAACGTCGGTAATAGCCGACGAAAAAGGCAACGAGAGCACCGAAGAGTTCGACGAGTGGGGAAGGCTTATCAAAAAGACGTACCTTGACGGAACAATCCGTGAGTGGGAGTACCTCCCCGACATGGATATCTTAACCCGCGAAAAAATCAACGGGGTCGACAAGGTAGTCTACGAATACGACGACAGCGGCTACATGCTCAAAAAGACCGAGGCTCCCGCCACCGCTGACGAGCGGATAATCACCCATGAATACCAGTTCGGGACCAACGGCGTAATCCTTTCAAAGACCGAGAGGCTGCAGGGAAAGGGGTACGAGACTGCGGCGGTAATCTCCAGAGAGGAATACGATGCGACGGGAAACATGACCAGCCGCACCGACGCTGATGGCAAAATCTGGCAATACCAGGATTTTGACGTCATGGGCAACGCGCGGACGACAATTTGCCCGAGGGGAAACGTGCGCCGCTACACCTTCGACGCCGCGGGGAGAAAGACCAGCTTCGCCGATCCTTACGCGGATCCGGCCGCCGACCCGTTCGCAACCCCCGTGCCGCTGCACGTCACCCGTTACGAGTACGACCCGCAGGGCAACATGACGGCGGAGGTGCGTTCGGAAAACGTTGAGGGCTCCGGCCTTGTAGAGCGCCGCACCTCCTACACCTACAATTCGCTTGGAAAACTTCTCTCCATAACCAGTCCCGCCGGGGCGGTCACAACCATCCAGTATGACACCGCCGGGCGTCCGGTGAAAACCATTGACCCTCTTGGGCGCATCAGCACGACTTCTTTCGACTCCGAGGGGCGGCTTCTTTTCTCCGCCGATCCCGCCGAGAACGTTACCGGTTATTACTACGACGAGCGCCCCGAAGTCGCCGCCACCAGCGACAACTATACGGAAGTAACCTACCCCACCTATTCGGTATCGCGCGAGTACGACGCCATGCAGCGCGTCGTGCGCGAGATCGCCCATCTGGACGCCGGAAATTCTCAGGAGAAGTCCTACGCCTACGATTCCGGGGGGCGTATTGCGTCCGTGACCGACGAAGAGGGCAACGTCACGGAGTACGTCTATGACTCGCTCGGCAGGATTTACGAGGAAAAGAACGCACTCGGGGGAACG